>JAIRUG010000015.1 GCA_031254535.1 Rickettsia sp. | reverse complement strand
ATTGCCATTTTGGCATTTACATCCTTTATTACTCTTGTTCTCAGATCGTAACTATAACTTCTTGGCATCGGATTTTACTATATTTTTTCTCTCTATATTTATACTATAATTTTCTTCCTCTTGTCGCCATTTTCTTTGATTAAGCTATACTCCCATAATACCCTACATTTTTTTTACTATTGTGAAAATAACAAAAATTTATAAGGTATTATGCTATACATAGGCGTCATTGCGAGACCACGTAGTGGTCGTGGCAATCCACGTTCTTGGATTGCTTCGTCGGCTACGCCTTCTCGCAATGACGTTTTTATGCTGTTGTAATAGTTATAGAATAAAAAATGTAGGGTACTATGACCTACTCCACTTGTTATTATCTATTTTACAGCACAATTTATATCACAAAATATCAGTGTAAACAAGGCATTTTGCTAATAATAGCAATAACATTCTAAAATGTTATTGATAATACCTAATTTTTATTTTGAATAAATGTAACTTATGTTTTATAATAATAACATACTAAAAAATCATAGTACTCTACATTTTTTATGATGAATAAAAAATATGATCGCCAAGCGTCATTGCGAGGAGCGGCTAGCGACGAAGCAATCCAAAAAAGTGACCAGAAATGGATTGCTTCGTCGACCTTATGGTCTCCTCGCAATGACGTTTTTATGCTGTTGTAATAGTTATAGAATAAAAATTGTAGAGTACTATGCTAAAAAACTCTCATATAGCTTTAATTTTATGCAAAATGTAGAAATTATTGAGACTATCTCTACATCCGTATCATGTTCTGGCAAAGAGTCGCCTTATGATCATCCAAGAGTTTATTTAGAGATTGATTCAACCAAGGGATCTATTATGTGCCCTTATTGTAGTAAAAAATTTGTGTTAATTAAGTAATGAAGATAAAACTCCTATCAGATAGTACTATAAATCGTATCGCTGCTGGAGAAGTAATTGAACGACCAGCTTCGGTGGTAAAAGAACTAGTTGAGAATGCTATTGATGCAGCTAGCACTAAGATAGATATAATGCTTGAGCAGGCAGGGAAAAATCTTATTGTTATTTCTGACAATGGGATAGGCATGTCTGAGGAAGACTTAAATATTGCCGTAGAGCGTCATACTACTTCCAAACTTGATGAGTTAGATTTATTAAATATTCACACTTTTGGCTTTCGCGGAGAGGCATTACCTTCTATAGCTTCTGTAAGTAAGATGATGATTACTTCAAAGGCACGTGGAGCTGATAGAGCATATCAGATGCAAATTAATGGTGGGCATAATAAAGAAAGTAAGCCTACCATTCATAACGAGGGTACTAAAATTGAAATACGTGATTTATTCTTTGCTACTCCTGCAAGATTAAAGTTCTTAAGATCTAATAAAACCGAATTTGCAGCTTCAGTAGATGTAATAAAAAAAATTGCATTAGCTCATCCTAAAATCAGCATTAATTTATCTCATGATGGTAAAAACATCTTAAAAGTAAAAGGTCAAGATGGCAATTTTGATGAGCTTTTAAAGCGAAGAATAATTGATATAGTAGGTTATGATTTTATTGATAACTCTGCTCATATTAATTTACAAAGACCAGAAATCTCAGTATATGGCTTTACTAGTATTCCTACCTTTAATAGGGCTTCTGCTGAGGAGCAGTTTTTATTTGTTAATAATAGACCCGTCAAGGATAAATTACTACAAATCGCTTTAAGAGTAGCATATCAGGATTATTTAGCTCGTGATAGACACCCTGTTACAGTTTTGTTTCTACAAATAGATCCCCAAATGGTTGACGTTAATGTTCATCCTGCCAAAACAGAAGTAAGGTTTCACGACCCAAATACCATACGAGGATTACTGGTAAGTTCTATCAAGGATGCCCTTGCCACTAAAAGTCATATGGTTTCAACGAATATTGCCACAACTGCCTTAGGTCTTTTTCGAAATACGACAACTACGACTAATAATGCTGTTAAAACAAATATGCCATTGCAAAAAAGCCCTAGCTCTTCAAAAAAAATATATCCGCATAATTTGAACGTATCTGATAATAGCAGTACTTATAAAGCCCCAAATTTAACTCCTCCTAAATCCAACCAAGATATCTCTAATGTTCAACAGCAATTAATAAAAACAGAACCTCATGCTAAAGTAGAAGTACTAGAGGACTATATCCATAGCGATTGTAACAATGTTGCACTTGGAGCGGCAAGGGCACAATTGCACGGTACTTATATAATATCACAAACAGTAGATAGTATTGTTATCGTAGATCAACATGCAGCACATGAGCGTTTGGGATACGAAAAGATTAAACAAATGATAAGTAATAATGGGTTAATTAAGCAGAGATTACTCATACCCGAGATAGTAGAATTACCAGATGTCAAAAGAGCTGATTTATTATATAATAAAAAGGCTGAACTTTCTAAACTAGGTTTAAGCATAGAAAAATTTGGCGAGCAATCCATTATTGTATCAGAGGCTTCAAGCCTATTAGGAGATATCAATATAAGTCAACTTATCCAAGACTTAGCAGATAATTTATCTGATCTTGGTGAAAATATTTCCTTGATTCAATTGATAGAACATGTTACAGAAACATATGCATGTCATTATGCTATTAGAGCAGGTCGTAAATTATCTTCCGAAGAAATGAATGAATTGTTAAGACAAATGGAGAAAACACCTTTTTCAGGTCAATGTAATCATGGTAGACCAACTTACATTGAACTCAAACTTAAAGATATTGAACGATTATTTGGACGTATATAACTGACAAGTCAGTTGTATAGCTAACCCGATTAGCATTACTCTGTCTATTAGCGAGGAGCGAGTTAGGTCGACGAAGCAATCCATATACAAGCTTCAATTGCCACGCTCACATACGTTCGCTCGCAATGACTTTAGTTTATATGGATAAATACTAATCGGGTTAGCTATAAAAAAAATAGTTTATCATGTTTTTGATGGAAATCGTAAATTTCTATAATTTTCTGTTTGTTTAGGAGGTTGCCTGCGATAACTAATTAATTATGTTTTGAGCTATTTTTCGGCGAGAATAAATATGATTTTTGAAGGAATAGTGTACCTATTTCAAAAAAATCATGTTTATTCGCAGCCAAAAAAAGCCAAATATAGAATTACTTTAGTTATTGCAGGCAGCCTCCTAGCAATTGGCAATTAAGGTTAATATAATGTCTAACTATAATAATATATTTGATAACCACATAACTAGAATCAAACAAGAAGGCAGATATCGTGAATTTGTTCCTGTTCAAAGGCAGGCAGATAACTTTCCGTCCGCTTGGTATGGTAATAAAGAAATTGTCATGTGGTGCATTAATGATTATCTTGGTATGAGTAAGCATCCAGATGTCACCAAAGCTGCTCTAGAGGCTACAGCCAAGTATGGAATTGGTTCTGGTGGCACAAGAAATATAGGCGGCAATAATAGTTGCATAATAGAATTAGAGCAAGAACTAGCAACCCTACATAATAAAGAATCAGCTTTAGTCTTTACTTCCGGTTATGTTGCTAATGATACTACCCTTGCAACACTGGCAAAAATAATGCCTAATATAGTTTTTTTCTCAGATGAGTTAAATCACGCTTCTATTATCTACGGTATCTGTAATTCAAAAGCTGAGAAACATATCTATCGACACGTTGATGTTCAACATCTTGAAGAATTACTCAGAAAGGTAGATATTAATAGACCAAAGATTATTGTTTTTGAATCAGCTTATTCTATGGACGGATTATTTTCTCCAATAGAAAAAATAGTGAATTTAGCTAAAAAATATAATGCTTTAACCTTTATTGATGAAGTACATACAGTGGGTCTATACGGCAGGTATGGGGCTGGCATTGCCAAACTTCAAGGCTGTGCCGATAACATTAATATTATCCAGGGAACGCTCGGTAAGGCTTACGGTGTTATTGGTGGCTATATTGCAGCTGTTCGTCAAATTATCGATTCTATAAGACTTACTGCCTCCGGTTTTATATTCACCACCTCTCTACCGCCAATTATTGCTTCGGCAGCAACTGCGAGTATTCGTCATTTAAAAAATTCTAATATAGAAAGGGAAACTTACCAAAAAGTAATAGTCAAGGTAAAAAAGTCTTTTGATAAAGCTAAAGTGAATTATTTTAAAAATGACAGCCATATTATACCCATAATTGTTGGCGACCCAATTAAAGCCAAACAAGCTTCTGATATGTTGTTGGATAACTATAATATTTATGTTCAGCATATTAATTTTCCGACAGTACCGCGTGGCACAGAACGCTTAAGAATCATTCCAACACCCAACCATACCGATCAAATGATTCAGGATCTTACTAAAGCTCTTGTTGAGATTCTTAGTATACTTGATATATCATCATCCATCAATTCGCACTCTATAATAAAATTACCTTTATACCCCGCAGCGCAGGTAATATAGTAAATTGGTTGTTATAGCTTAACCAGATAATATAGCGACATCAGCTAATGCTGCCCAAACTGCCTGAAAGAAATCAGAGAAATTACCAGCACTTTTCCTGCTCTGCTGCTTAATTTTAAACCAGTAATGCT
>JAIRUG010000077.1 GCA_031254535.1 Rickettsia sp. | reverse complement strand
TCCATTACTACTAATTGACCAACTCGCAATTCCTTAACTAAAACTTGTTCGACATAACTCTCTATATTTATACTATATTTTCTTCCTCTTGTCGCCATTTTCTTTGATTAAGCTATAAGTAATTTTTTTTAGTCATAATACTTGACTTAGTTGAATTAATAAAGTTATATTAGTATGGGTGGAATATAAATTAATTTATGAGTGTTGTATGAAAAGTGGTAATGAAAGTGATAAGGAAGGCTTAGCTTTTGCCAATGAATCTGTGAATAATATAGCTGGAGCTGTAATTGCAGTGAGTGCTAATTTGCCAGCATCTTCTGCCGAGAGAAAAGATTTAGAAGATATGGCTGAGATTCTAGTTGGTGCGATGAATGTCTTGGAAAAAAGTAACTCACTTCAAAATATAACAGCTAAAGATATAAAAGGGTTAGAAGAAAAAGCTGAGAGTATTAAGAGTCGTTCGTCAATTGGTACTCAAATAAAGGTATGGTTCAACTCATGGTTTACCCCTCTCATTAACTTTTTAAAATCTCCGTTTAGTAAACAACATAAAGAAGAATTACAGCAAGCAACAGAAGATTTTGTTAAAGGAACTGAGGATATACAAAAACAAACTGTGCAGGAACAAGTTGTGGAAAAACAAATAGCTACAACTATTCCAGTAAAAGAAACCCCGGTGCAACCGTCTTTGGTGGAAACTCAGAAATCTCAAGCAACGATATCTACAACAGCACTGTTAGTAGTAGCAGAAACAACCTCTATACAAGATGTTGTGCCAGTACAGGTTGTGAGTAGTACTCCAACTGTGCCACCAGTACAGGTGACAGCTAGCACTCCGACAGTTATGCCGCCACCAATGCAGGTAACAGTTAATAATGTTCCAGGTGCTCCACCGCCACCAGCATATTCTGCACCACCTGATCTTTTGGCAGCTCTAAAAGGTAAGGAGAGAGTTTCAGTAAAGCAAACAGTTGCAGAACCAACAGGTGATATGATGAGTGAGTTGAAAAAAAGGCTTGTGGAACGGAAGGTAAAAGCTGGTGAAGTGGAATTTAGGCCAGACTCGCCTAAACATCTTAAAGAGTTCGCTGAATTTGATAAGCTGAGGAAAGAGGAAGCAGCACGCCAGGCTAGACAAGATGCAATAGATGCTCCCAAAATAGCAGCAGCACTGAAAGCAGAAGCAGAAAAGCAAGCAGCAAGTGCAAAAGTTCCTCCTAAGGTTGAGATTAATAAGGAAGGAGGAGTTCCAATACCACCACCTCCTCCACCTATGCCTGGTGCAGCTGGTGTTCAACCACCTAAAACAGCAGTAAACAAACCTCCGGTGGCAGGAGCGAAGGTACAGGCGAAGCCTGTTCAACTTGCTGTCGATGCAGAGGCTCTCAAGAACGCGATGGGTAACTTTAGAAAGAATGTAACTCCTGCCCCTAAAAAAACAACAGAAACACCTGTGCCAAATTTTGGAGTGCGGCTTAAAACAACAAAAGGACACGGCGGTAGGGAGTATTAGATAGCAGCTATTCTATCAAAAAGCTGTAAGCGTGATAGCTAGTTGCTCCGTCAAAAGTTTAAAAATACAAGCAATGACGATTGGGGTACATATATGTCTATTAGCGAGACCATACAAGTAGGTCGTGGCAATCCACTATTCATTGGATTGCCTCACCAGTTTACGCCTCCTCACAATGACGGTGATGGCGTAATGCTAATCGGATTAGCTATAAATCTCAAACTAAAAAAGCCAATACAACAACCCAAGCGTTTAGCTTATTAATAAAGCTAAAATTTGGGTGTTATATTTAGGTTATAAGCTAGTAAGTACTTTTAGGTCCACGAAACTTGCTAAGTACTTACTAGTGAAATTAATCCAATAATATTGCTATTAAATTACAACCCTTATTGAGGTGTTAACCATGATCATATACGAATTTCTTCAACTAGTCAAACTCCATTATCTTTTTTATAGTCTTATAGTTAACTAGATGCTACTATAATTTTTATTCCCTAATTCAGGTACAAAACTAATTAGTTTTGTAGCCAAATATTTACCAATACCAGGTACAGTCTCTAATATTTTTACCTTCTTTTTTAACTCTTCTGACTCATCTATTGTTTTGTTTAACTTTTTATCAAGCTCAGCTATTTCATTTTGTAAGAATTTAATATGTTTTTCTATACTCTTTTTATCAATACCATCAATGCTATGATGTAGTCTTTTCTTTTCATTGCTAAGCATTAATACTAAATCTTCTCGTCTTTGCTGATATCTCTTCAAAGTCTCTGATTCAACTTAATATATATAATTCGCTGAAAGCTGCATCTTATCCGCATAATATGCTAATTTAAATGCATCCTTCCTATCAGTTTTACACAAATTCACCGATTTACTAAATGAATTAAAACTGTAAGTATTCACTTTATGAATATGCTGCGATTGACTATAGAGCTTTCGGCAAATCTCAGCCTCGTATCCTCCTGTAGGCTCACATACTATTAATTTAACATCTTGTTCTTTGGCTAATTTTATCAGTTCTTTATGACCAACTAAATCATTAGCAAAACGATGATATTGTGGTTTGTTGTAAATTGTAATGATCTTTTGCCCCCCTATTGTAATCAACTATTGCCCCCCTAACCACATAAAAAAATTAGTTAATTTTAGTTAAAATTCAGATAAAATTCTCTAAAACTCTTGATAATTTTTAATTAATACAATAATCTATTATTTCAATCTTTAATCTACATCTCTTCCTCCTCTAAAACTTTTATTACCAGTTTCTATGATTTGACAATGATGGGTTATCCTATCGATAATGGGACCGTTGAAAGATAAAAATTTGCTCTAATTTCAAAAAAAAGAAACAAAATCTTTTGTCTAAAAAATTACAAAAAAAATCATCAACTCTGATATTTTTAAAAGATTGCAAT
>JAIRUG010000076.1 GCA_031254535.1 Rickettsia sp. | reverse complement strand
ATTGCAATCTTTTAAAAATATTAGAGTTGATGATTTTTTTTGTAATTTTTTAGACAAAAGATTTTGTTTCTTTTTTTTGAAATTAGAGCAAATTTTTATCTTTCAACGGTCCCATTATCGTTCCTTACTCTAGAGCCAAATAACCAAATTTCCTCGACCACAGTCTGTGATATTAAATCATTATAAAATTTATAGTCTTGTATTTTCATTTGTTATCCATATATGCAACAACCGTCTATTAGCGAGGAGGCGTAGCCGACGAAGCAATCCATATGACAAGCTTCATGGATTGCCACGCTCACATACGTTCGCTCGCAATGACAACATCAATTTACTATAACTAAATGCTACTAGGGTTAGCTATAAAATATTCTGCTTTGAATTATTGGTCTTTAATTTTAATTCATCAAGGTTGAACGTTATGTTGATAACAGCTCCACCTTCTAACCTGTTTGCTAACTCTAGTGTTGCACAATGATCTTGTGCTATTTTTTTGATAATAGCCAGTCCCAAACCTGTTCCCTTAGTTCTAGTTGTTATATAAACTTCTGTGACCCTATCAATTAAATTTGCTTGAAAACCTACCCCATTGTCATCTACTGTAATAGTAATATGATGGTTATATTTAGTTAGAGAAACAGTAATAATCCCTTGTTGCAACTTAGTAAGTCTTATAGATTCTTCGGCATTTTTTAATAAATTAACCATAATTTGATTAATTTGAGTTGTATCACAAATAAAATCCATGTGCGGATCAGTAGTGAAAAACTTATATAATATTTTGTCATTAATTAATTTTCGGGATTCAACCATATTTTTTATCAGAATTACTAGATCACAATCAGTAAATACTGGGGCTGGTAATCTTGCAAAATTAACAAATTCAGAAACAATCTTCTTAATATCACCAGTATGACGTGTAATCATCCGTATGTACTTGTTAAACTCTGCTTTATCTTCAACTTGATTACCGAATTTTTTCAATAATCTTTCGGAGGCAAGCTGAATGGGTGTCAAAGGGTTCTTAATCTCATGAGCTACTTTCCTTGCAACATCAGACCAAGCAAGTGCACGTTGAGCTATAACTAAATCTCTTTGTTGACGATCAATTTGTTTAATCATCCTATTAAAAGCTGAGGATAAAACGCTTATTTCATCTTTATTAATAACATCTTCTGGCACTTGGATAGTTAAGTCACCGTCTTTAGCTTTTTCAGCAGCAATCACTAATTTCCGAATAGGAGTTACTATCTTTGTCGCAAAGATCATACCCCAACTTATTGCAGCTAACAGCAGTAATAATGCAATAAAAATAAATACTATAGAAAATTTAATCTGCATACTGGATATATGTTTTTTAAGACGATAATATTCTTCAGCTGCACCGTTAGTTTTATCAATATGATCGATAATTTTAGCATCAATCAATCTACCTACCAATAAATATATATCATTCTGCTCTTTAAGTTTTATAAGCATTCGAATCTTTGTTGGATCAGATTTTATCTCAACAATTTCCCCTACCTCAGCTCTTTTCATTAAATGGGCTGGAATAGTAGCAAATGAAATTGCAAAACTTAAGAAGGTGTTAGCAATAACAGTATTAGTAGGTCTATGCAAAACTATAGATTCATCAAGAGAACGCATCTCAGCTTCAGAATTTAATGTTTCATTAAATAAAATGGGGTTATGTATTAAGTCATAATACATCTCACTTAAATCATCAGCAACAGATAACACCGTTTCTCGCAACTGCAGTTTATGTTCATCAATATAAGATTCTGCTACTATTATTGACTGATCAAGCACAGCAGAAATCTTTTTATCAAACCACGACTGAATACCAAAGTTAAAAAAATATGCTGAGAATACTGAAACAATAATCGTTGGGATTGTAGCAACCAAACTAAAGGCAATAATGATACGATTTTGCAATTTTGAAGATTTCTCGTTTTCTCCTTTATCAACAAAATCTCGTAAAAATTTACGAGCTAATAAAATACCTAAAAGTAAGAATATAGTAAGATCTACTAATATCAGCCCGATAACTCTACTTGGGTCCGGTCCAAGAGATTTTGACTCAATTGAAATCACATAATAAGTTGAGCAAGCCAATATGACGGCTATAATTATTAGGACAAATATTAATTTGCCGCTATCACAATATCTTTTAAGATTTCGATAAAAGCAATTCAACATTATTATTATTCAAATAATAGTATTCTTTCAAAAGATATAATTAATTAGTTATCTCCGACAGTCTCTTAGCAGCCGTCATTGCGAGGAGCCACTTTAGTGGCGACGTCCAGAAAAGTAGTTAAGAATGGATTGCTTCGTCGACCTACGGTCTTCCTCGCAATGACGAGCTATATACACATCGTCATTGCGAAACCATGTAAGGTCGAAGCAATCCATTTCTATTCACTTTCTTGGATTGCTTCGTCAACCTTATGCTCTCCTCGCTAATAGCAGTGTGTTGCATATTTTAACCTAAGCAAACTCTAGTAACACCTGACCACTAACCACCTGATCCTGTTCATTAACTAGGATTTTAGCAATTTTTCCATTACGCTCAGCAACAAGTATGTTTTCCATTTTCATAGCAGTTAAAACCATAATTTCTTGACCAACAGTTACCTCACTACCTTCTTGAACCCTAATTGCAATAATCTGTCCTGCAAGCGGAGCTTGCAACTCTGTTTGCTCTTCTTGAATAGTTTTTGTAATCATCAACGCTTCTAGTTCAGACATCCTTGGAGAACGGACATAAGCTTTAACCGTAATGCCTGAATGTGATAACATATAACCTGTTAAGATATTTTCGATTTTTACATTGGCTTTTCTACCATTTACAATACAGGAAAAAAGTCTGCTCCCTAAGTTCCAGTTACTACGTATGTAGATTCTATCACTTTCGTAGATTATTTGTCTTATATTATAACCATAATCTACTGGTTTAATTAAAACTGGAAATAGCTTATCATCAATTGACACAACCCATCTAGTACCAATTTTATTAGTTTGATCGATCATTTGACCAGAAATTAACGAAGCACGTTTTTGCTCAGTAATATAAACAAAAATGGCAGTAGAGAGAAATATTTTAGTAATTTCAGAAGTTAAATTCGCTCCAGAAAAGCCATCTGGATATTCTTCTTCTATAAACGCAGTATTTATATCACCTGCTATAAAACGAGGATGTGATATTACTGCTTCTAAAAAACTAATATTATGAGAAATACCTTGTATTATATAAGAACTTAAAGCAGAACGCATAACTTCAATAGCTTGCTCTCTATTCTCTCCATAAGTACAAAGTTTTGCAATCATTGAATCATAAAACATACTGACTTCTCCTCCAAGTCCTAAACCAGTATCCACACGGATATTAGCATTTTTTGGCGGTTCTGAATATTCAGTAATTCTGCCGCTAGACGACAAAAACCCACGCATTGGATTTTCTGCACAAATTCTAGATTCAAATGCATGCCCTTTTAACTTTATATCTTCTTGAGAAAATGATAATTTCTCCCCAGCAGCAATTTTTATCATCTCTTCTACTATATCAATACCAGTTATCATTTCAGTCACTGGGTGCTCAACTTGCAGCCTAGTATTCATCTCAAGAAAATAAAAATTCTTGTCTAAATCAACTATAAATTCAACCGTACCTGCTGAATAATAACTTACTTTACTAGATAAAGCTATGGTCTCTTTATACATTTTTTGTCGTATTTCCTCAGTAATAAAGGAACTTGGAGCTTCTTCAATCACTTTTTGATGATATCGTTGAATTGAACATTCTCGTTCACCGAGACAAACACTATTACCATACTGATCAGCTAATAATTGTACTTCAATATGCCTTGGAGACTTAATTAATTTTTCAATGAATAATCTACCATCACTAAAATTATTTACTGCTTCAAGCTTAGCTGATTCAAAGGCATTAGCCATTTCTTCAGAGTTTTTTACCACTCTCATTCCGCGACCACCGCCGCCAGCTGTTGCCTTAACTATAATAGGGAAACCTATTTCTTCTGCAATTTCTATTGCCTGATTTACATTGCTGATAATACCCATATAGCCAGGAACTGTGCTAACTCCTGCTTCTACAGCAATTTTTTTTGCTTCAATTTTATCACCCATTTTCTTAATGGCAGAAGCATTTGGACCTATTAAGGTGACCCCTTCCCTTTTTAAAATATTTGCAAAATTTGAATTCTCTGATAGAAACCCATATCCTGGATGCACCGCCGAAGCACCACTCACTCTAATAGCATTTATAATATTTTTAATGGACAAATAACTCTCGGTAGCAGGGGAATTACCGATATAATAAGCTTCATCAGCATATTGTACATGCATTGAATGTGTATCGGTTTCAGAATATACTGCAACTGATGTAATACCCATCTTTTTTAGTGTTCGCATTATTCTCAAAGCTATTTCACCACGATTGGCGATTAAAATTTTATCAAATAACGGTTTAGTCATAAAATCTCGTGCTTAAATATAATATTAGACATTATACCAGATGTCCTGCCCCTCACTAATAGATAATTAGAGATAATCTCACTAATTTTTGTATACTCTTCTGCTTTGAAAAATTGTTTTTTGAAAAAAATCCAATTCTCCAAATCATTTGAGTATATAGCTAACCCGATTAGCATTCTTGGTCAGTTTTTTTAAATAGAAGAGTATGCTAAAGCGGTAAGTTATCATGTTTCTTCCATGGTAACTGTACTTTCTTGTTTTGAAGAAAGTTTAGTGCTTTACATATACGCCATCTAGTGTTTTGAGGCTTGATAATATCATCTAGGTACCCTCTAGATGCTGCAACGAAAGGAGAAGTAACAGTATCTTTATACTCCTGAATCTTTTGTTTTTTTGATTCTGGATCTTTACATTCTGCTTTAAATATTATTTCAGCAGCCCCTTCAGCTCCAAGTACTGCAATTTCCGAGTTGAACCACGCATAATTGACATCACCACGAAGGTGTTTTGAGTTCATTACTATATAAGCCCCACCATAAGCTTTCCTAGTAATTATGGTAATTTTCGGTACAGTTGCTTCAGCGTATGCATATAATAATTTTGCACCATGTTTAATAATACCGTTATGCTCCTGAGCAATACCAGGTAAAAAGCCTGGTACATCAACTAAAGTCACTATCGGAATATTAAATGCATCACAAAAACGTACAAATCTTGCTGCCTTTCTTGATGCGTTAATATCCAAACAGCCAGCTAAATGTAATGGTTGATTCGCAACAAATCCTATAGACCTTCCTTCCATATAACCAAAGCCAATTATAATGTTTTTAGCAAAATCTGGTTGTAACTCAAAAAATTCTCCTTCATCCACAATACGTTCAATTAATTCTTTCATATCATAAGCTTTGTTTGGAATGCTTGGGACTAAGGTGTTTAGAGACATATCAACTCGATCAGCTGGATCTTCGGTACGACGACATGGTAGTGGACTATGATTTGATAGAGGTAAAAAATTAAAAAATCTTCTAGTTTCTAGAAGTAGCTCTATATCATTTTTAAAAGCAAAGTCAGCAACACCACTCTTTGTAGTATGCATCTTTGCACCACCAAGCTGTTCTTGGCTTACCTCTTCACCTGTAACAGTCTTAACTACCTCCGGTCCTGTTACAAACATATAAGAAGTATTTTTAACCATGAATATAAAGTCTGTTAAGGCAGGAGAATAAACAGCTCCTCCAGCACAAGGACCCATAATTAAGGTGATTTGTGGAATAATACCGGAAGCAATTACATTGCGTTGGAATAATTCACCATAACCACCAAGAGCATCAACTCCTTCCTGGATTCTTGCTCCTCCCGAATCATTTATCCCAATAACTGGTGCTCCTACCGCCAGAGCAGAATTGAGTATAGAGCATATCTTTTTAGCATGATACTCACCAATGGATCCACCGAATACCGTAAAATCTTGGCTATACACAAAAACTAACCTACCATTTATGGTGCCATGCCCAGTTATTATAGCATCCCCTAGGAATTTTTTTTCTTCCATTCCAAAATTACTACATCTATGTTCAACGAACATTCCTGTTTCTTCAAAACTTTCAGGATCTAGCAACACTTCTATTCTTTCTCTCGCAGTGAGCTTACCTTTCTTATGTTGTAAGGCAACTCTTTCTTCTCCTCCCCCTTGACGGGCATCATTACGCTTTTCATCAAGTAAATCAGAAAAATTTGCAATATGTTGATTCATATATGCCTATTATAGTTCATTATAATCATAACTCGTAGTATAATAACAAAATGACGAAAAGATAGTAGAAATTTATCTGAATTAGTTTATAGATATGTAGTGTGCTTACTTAAAAATTTTATATTAAAGGATAAAAGTGAAAGTAATTAAGATTGCCCCTTCGTTACTATCAGCAGATTTTGCTAATTTACAAAAAGAAATTAGTTCTTTGGAAAAAGCTGGTGCTGATATGATTCATATAGACGTTATGGATGGACATTTTGTACCTAATTTAACATTTGGACCTCCTATAATAAAAGCATTGAGACCTCATACTACAATACCATTTGATGTACATTTAATGATTATAACCCAGAATATTCGATTAAAGATTATGCTAACAGCGGAGCGAATATTATCACTATCCATCCTGAAACAACTATCCATCTTGACAGAACTTTAGACATTATTCAAAATTTAGGAGTAAAAGCGGGAGTGGCACTACTTCCTTCCACTGATCCAAATTCTATAGATTATATTATTGATAAATTGGATTTGATTCTAGTAATGACTGTAAATCCTGGATTTTCTGGTCAAAAATTTATAGAAAATCAGTTAGAAAAAATAAAAATTATTTCAGAAAAAATTAAAAATTCCGGCAAAAATATATTGCTTTCTGTAGATGGAGGAATAAATGACGTTACCGGTAAGAATTGTATCAAAGCCGGGGCAGATATTTTGGTATAGCTTAATCAAAGAAAATGGCGACAAGAGGAAGAAAATATAGTAAAATCCGATGC
The DNA here is from genome assembly GCA_031254535.1 of Rickettsia sp. Taxonomy (GTDB): domain Bacteria; phylum Pseudomonadota; class Alphaproteobacteria; order Rickettsiales; family Rickettsiaceae; genus Tisiphia. The sequence goes on along the minus strand of JAIRUG010000076.1, from coordinate 59 downwards.
CAAGAAGTTATAGTTACGATCTGAGAACAAGAGTAATAAAGGATGTAAATGCCAAAATG
>JAIRUG010000007.1 GCA_031254535.1 Rickettsia sp. | reverse complement strand
TACGATATTGATGCTTTGAGTTAACTAACTGATTTAGACTTACCATTGTCATTTGATTCGAAGACATTCTACAACTCTCTTTTTTTCTTTTTTTTCATTATACCATACCTATCTCTTCTCTCAACAGTCCCTTTATTACTCTTGTTCTCAGATCGTAACTATAACTTCTTGGCATCGGATTTTACTATATTTTTTCTTTCTATATTTATACTATATTTTCTTCCTCTTGTTGCCATTTTCTTTGATTAAGCTATACCTTATTCACTCCTGTAAAAGTTTTATCTAATATTGGCATATTGATCTTGCTTCCAATTTATTACGTTCAGTTAGTGAATACCTCCATTTAATAAGTGAGTACTCAAATGTCACTGGCAAGTAATAATTGAAATAGTATCATAGTAGTTCTCATTGTCTAGACAAATTTTGTCTAATATAACCTCAGTTCGACATAATTAGAGAGATTGAGATTATTTAATTGTTTAAAAGGTACAGAAATTTTATTAACCCAAATTCTAGATTAGAAAATTCATAAGAACCTTGACATGCAAGGCTTGCATCGTAGTAAAGCATAATAAAATTGATAATTTACTCACCTTACGCATAAACCCCGTGGCAATTTAAAAACTACAAAAAGTACAAGACGTCATTGCAAGACCACGTAGTGGTCGTGGCAATATTTATTGGATTGCATCAATGCCACCAAAGTGGCTCCTCGCAATGACTCCAGGCCATTTTCCCTATGACTTTTAAATAATCTCAATCTCTCTATTATGTCGAACTGAGGTTAATATATCTCCTGAGAATTATCTTTTTCGGTAGGCATGTTATCGAAGGCATCATTATCTTGCTTTTCTTCTTGATAATCTAGTAGTTGTATATCATGAATTTTGAATGCTTCCATAACATTGCCAGAAGAAGTAATCTTACCTGTTTTGGAATTTACTGGTAATAATTTAATCGATTCTGGTACTTTAAATGCCAGTGAAGGAACATCAGAATATGCCTTTTCCATAAAATCAATAAATATCGGCAGGGCAACACTTGACCCTGTTGCAGTTTTTCCGAGTGTTTTTGGCGTATCATAACCAATATATGTTCCGACAATTATTTTGGGAGTAAAACCAATAAACCAAGTATCCATACTGTCGTTGGTAGTACCACTTTTACCCGCTATAACCTTACCAAGTTTTTTTGCAGCTGCTGCCGTGCCTCTTTCAACTGCTCCAGTAAGAAATGAGGTAATCTGATAATCACTTGCCTCATCGGTAATCATCCGATAATTTGTTTGAGACAAGATAGGTGGTGCTAAATTATCAGTAAGCTGGGAGTCAGATATATTACAATTTTCACATTCTCTACTATCTCTACGGTAAATTATTTTACCGTTACGATCTTTAATGAGCTCTACAAAATGTGGCGTAACTTTTTTTCCTGAATTGGCAATTATCGCATAAGCGTTGGTCATTCTTTCTAAGGTAGTTTCAAGCGACCCAATTACTATAGAAGGAAATTTCTTTGGCTCATTATTAATGCCGAATCGCTTGATTATTTCAGCAACTTTGCTTAGTCCTATAGATTCTGCTACCCTAACTGTAACAGGGTTCCGTGATTTCTCAAGACCTGTACGCATAGTAATTAAACCCAAAAAATCCCCTTTATAATTTTTTGGTCGCCAAACTGGCATACCAGGACCTTGAGAAATCTCTACTGGACTATCTTCAAAAATTCTATTTGGCTGAATGCCGTTTTCTAAAGCAGCAAGATAAACAAAAGTTTTACTGAGTGACCCTGGTTGTCGTAAAGCCTGGGTAACACGATCAAATTTACTAACCGTAAAATCATATCCACCAACGCTTGCAAGTACCTGACCAGTTATAGGATTCATCACTATAATAGCTCCATTAACAGTAGGAATTTGCCGTAAATAGTAATTATCTTTTATCTTTTCGACTACTATAACGTCGCCCTTCTGCAAAAGAGTTTTTATAGATTTAAGATTATTTTTAGCCCATTTCATTTCTGATAAAGCTATTTTTGATTGACTCAAGTCGCAAAGACCAATTTCTGCTTGATTATCTGAAACATTTAATACCACAGCCAATTGATATTCTAAAATGCCTGATGGTTTTGTTAGTTTATTTAAATTATCTTGCCAGTTATTTATATCTATATTGGTTATGACTCCTTTAAAACCATGTTTTTTGTCATATTCTCTTATACCTTTCCTAAGAGAATTCTCCGCAGCTTGCTGCATACTAGCATCAAGCGAGGTAATGACCGTTAACCCTCCAGTATAAAAATATTCTTTACTGCCAATTCTGCTAATGACTTCTTCCCGTACTTGCTCAGCATAATAATCGGCTGTAACGGTTTCGTTACGATCCCGCTTTTGTAAAGTAATTGCAGTATCTATTGCCTCTTTTGCTGTTTCTTGCGTTATATAACCATCTTCCAACATTCTTATAATGACATAATCCCTACGCTCTTTTACCCTGGCATAATTTCTTTCCGGGTTAAAATTTGATGGTGCTTTTGGTAGCCCAGCGATAAAAGCTGATTCAGCAAGAGTTAAATCGTCAATAGATTTATTAAAATAATTTTGAGCAGCCATGGCAACTCCATAGGCTCCCCTACCAAAAAATGTTTGGTTAAGATATAGCTCCAAAATTTGATCTTTAGTAAATGTTTTTGAGACCATATATGATAAAATCGCCTCTTTAATCTTACGTTCTATCGATACCTCAGAGGTTAATAAAAAATTCTTGACTACTTGCTGGGTAATAGTTGACCCTCCTTCCACTCTACGATGGTGCACGATATTAGAGATATTTAATATTGCTGCTCTGATTATGCTTATAATATCAACTCCTGAATGTTCAAAAAAATTCTTATCTTCAGCTGAAATAAAAGCCTCTATAAGAGAACGTGGTACACTACTAATAGGTACAAAAACTCTACGTTCCAAAGCATATTCCTCCATTAATTTTCCGTTTTGGGCATACACTCTTGTTACCGATGGTGGATGATAATCGGCAAGTTGAGAATAGTCCGGTAGATCTTTTGAGTAATGATACAACAAATATATACAAACACTAAGTGCTATTAGCCCTAATATTATAAATAATTTAAAAAATACATAAAAAAGTTTGAACATCGTTATATCAATTTATTATGAGGTCTAGGAGGCTGTATATATCTTGTATTAAATGTCTATTAGCGAGGAGGCGTGAGCTAGAGCGAAGCAATCCAAATCTAATCATTTTATGGATTGCTTCGTCGCAGCAAAGCTGCTCCTCGCAATGACGGTGTGTTGCATACATGTCATTGCGAGACCATGTAATGGTCGAAGCAATCCATTTTTGGTTACTTTTATGGATTACTTCGTTCGGGCTTCACGCCTCCTCGCTAATAGACGCTGAAGAATTTTGTGTGCATCGCCTAGAACATTAACAGATTAGTTATATGATATAATAGATATTGCAGTCAATGTAAATAATGATTTATTCACCTTACGCATGGCATTTTAAAGTCATAGGATCATTATTTGTTGACTGGTAATATTGAATCAAATAAATATTGCTCCTGTGCTATAATTTTTTCTTGAAATCTATTAGCGTTAGGGTCATTATGTGGTAAACTGATAAAGGAGACTGGGTTTAAATCGTTAAGATCCATGATACTCACTCCTTAAATCAACATCAATAATATCTGTTTTACAGCCAACAGCAGATTGAATTATTTAACATATATCTAACCCAAATAGCTATGCAAGTCCTTTATGTTGATAATTCCTAGATTCTTTTGCCAACTTTTCAAAATGAAATAGCCCGTATGCAAAACCAATAATTATAGGAATTATAATAATCCATACTTCACAATTGCCAAAATAGTCAACAAGATAGACAAAACTAAAAGAAGCGATGCCATACATCAAAGCACGAGATATAGCAAATGTAATGCTAACACAGGTAAAACGTTTAAATATAGGAAAGCTTTTATAAAAAATGGGAAAAGCAGGACCTAAACACTCTTGCAATAAAAGCATAAAGAATTGAATCAGAAATAATTGATAAGGAACATTAACATTATTCAATAAATACGGACAAAATATAATAAAAATAGAACATATGATTAGTATAACTTTCAGGATTAGTAATGGATATATTTTTAAACTTAAATAACATAATGTTGATATGATTAGGAACTCCATTATACAGACAATAAAATTATGATGAATAACTTCAAGAGCTGTATAACCAAAGCTATTTTTTAAAATATTACCACAATACATATAAACAAAACAGAAACATACCGGTACAACACATTGTAATAATAAAGAAAGCTATTAGTGTTTTTTTATTAACTTTTGCTTGCCAAATGGGATTGGCTTCTAAGATATTTGTATCTGTATTAATACTTTCGAAAACTCTTTTTATTCGACGTGTGGCATCAGCAAATTTTGGTACTTCTCTAAGTTTGCTTCTCGCAACAGAACCAACCAATGCAACTACTGCACCAATCCAAAATGCCAGACGCCAGTTAAAACCATGAGAAGTAGCAAGTGACGCAATCCCTAAAGCACCTAGACATCCTAAAGAACTAAAAACCCACATCAATCCTACACTCGCATATTGGGCTGGTGGCTTGATCGTTTCAGTTAAATAAAGTTCTGCTCCTATTACTTCACCCATAGAAGAGATTCCTTGAACAATACGGCAAATTATCATAATCCAAGACGCTGTGATTCCTATCTGAGCATAAGTAGGCAGATTAGCCATAATAAAACATGATACACTCATTAAAAAAGTTGTAATGATTACTATTGACTTACGTCCTATATTATCACCCAACCAACCGAATATTAAGGCACCAACAGGTCGAAAAATAAATGTGATACAAAAGGTAAAATTCTCCATTAAAGGGGATGTATAAAAATCAGTAGGTTCAAAAAATAACTCATTAAGAAACGTTGCCATATGGATATATAACATCAAGTCAAAATATTCTAAGAATGTACCAACTGATAGTAATCCTATAGCTTCTTTTTGTTCTCTAGTTAGGCTTCTTTGTTCATGTTGATATCTTATCACCTATTCACCTTATATTTAACGAGAGTTGCCGATTAAAACGTCATTGCGAGAAGACGCTGGAAGCGGCAACAAAGCAATCCAGAAAAACAATTAAAAATGGATTGCTTCGTCGTGCGGTTTCCGCACTCCTCGCAATGACGTTTGAGGTGCATACACATATCATTACGCATAGCGTCATTGCGAGACCATGTAGTGGTCGAAGCAATCCATTTCAGCCACTCTCTTGGATTGCTTTGTTTGGGCTTCGTGCCTCCTCGCTAATAGACGTTGACCACATACGATTTTTAAAGTGTCTTGCCTAAAACTGCTTCCTTTTCAAACTTTCTACAGATGTGAGTTAACCCCCTTCAAGTAATTAGTTGACGTTATATAATTCTATAACCACATAGGGGAAAGAATTTTTGACAAAAATTCTTTATGTTTCTGTAACTCTTCCTTAGTTGGTTTGATAACTACAATATTATTGTTGTTTGCCATAGTAGTTCTAACAGACAACTCACTTGTATTTTGCACCTTTTTACTATTAATATTAAAACTTATTTGCCGACCTCCAGTAAGTTCAACGTAAACTTCTGCCAGTAACGCTGCATCTTTAAGTGCCCCATGCAACTTACGTGAAGAATTGTCAATTTTATATCTTTTACATAATGAGTCAAGATTAGCCTTCATTCCAGGGAACATCTTCCGAGCCAAGGCAAGAGTATCAATAGTATTGGAAAGTTCTAAAAACTCTGTATAAGGTCTTTTGAGCAGAGATAACTCATAATTAATAAACTTAATATCGAATGCTGCATTATGTATAATAAGTTTGCTATTATTAATAAACACCAGGAACTCCTCAACAATTTCTGCAAAGAGCGGTTTATCTTTTAAAAATTCCCCCGATATACCATGTATTCGATAAGCTTCTGTCGGCATATCTCGTTGTGGATTGATATAAAAATGGAATTGCTTGCCGGTTAAAACTTTATTAACCATTTCAATAGCCCCAATCTCAACAATCCTATGACCATTTTTGGGATCTAAGCCAGTTGTTTCAGTATCTAAAATTACTTCTCTTAATTGCTGCATTTTAATTTTTGTATTAGTTGAGTTATTTGTTTATCTAAATCTACTATATTAACATCACTATTAATAACAAAATCTGCTTTTGCTATTTTAATCTGTTGTGACAATTGAATTCGTGCAATCTTATTGTAAGTTGTTAAACTAAACCCTTCTCTATACATTGCACGTTTTAACCTAGATTTTTCTGAGCAGAATGTTGTAACATAAAAATCAAAATATTTATCAAATCCAGCTTCAAAAAGTAATGGAATCTCAGCAAATGTAATTTCTGAATCATTATTTTGTCGTTTAAAAAGAGACAAACCTTCCACTACGAATGGATGAATAAAATTTTGCAATTTGCTTCTTGATGAATCATTAGCATAGATTAGCTCTGCAATTTTTCTTTTATCAAAAATTTTTAGATCAGGCAGTAAGTTAAGAATTATATTTTGTATTGCCAGCTCTTTGTAGAGCTCCTTAATATACTCGTCAGTAGAAAAAGTCATAAATCCTAAATTAGCTAAATAATTTAAGACAAAAGTTTTTCCTGAAACATAACTACAGTGATTCCTACACAGATCATTCTAATAAATATTTTATTTTTCTATAATAAAGAGCCTACATTTATTAGCTAGCTCGATAGTTTTTTCTAGCTCAATAACCATCACTTTTTCTTTCTGTATTGCTACCCCTTTATAACCATAATTAGCTAAATTCTTTATTGTCTCTGATCCTATTGTAGGTATATCAATTCTAGTATCTTGTCCCTTCTTCATCATTTTAACAAGTACTCCACCTGTAGAATTCTTACGTAAATATGAACATCTTTTTATTAAATTATCTGTACCCTCCGCTGCTTCAATACCTATAATGTATCCATTATCAACAATTACTGATTGTCCTACATCAAGATGTCCTATACTATCCAATAGCTTCATTCCTAACTCAATATCTGTATTATCTGTTGCTGATGGAACAATTATGGTCATAACACCCTTCTTTGCACTCAATATTTCATAACTAGAAACTACTTTAAACCCTTTTTCTTCTAAAAAATCTGTCACTATACTAAGAAGTTTATCATCTCCTAAAAATTTTTGTTTCAATATGCGTGCAAGTAGCCTTGATCCCATTAAATCTACTTTAATTGCTTTAAAATTAGGACGCTTTACACCACCAGCAAGAATTATATTTTTTACATCATACTTACGAAAATATTCAATTATTGGTCTAACCATACCAATTTTAAAAAATTGGTGGGTAAAATTCTTATATAATACCGGGTCTGCTTCTCCCTCTAAAGCTGCGATATAACATTGTCCACCTTGCTTAATGAAACTCTCAGCTAGTGAGATTGGCAATAAGCCATTTCCTGCTATAATTCCAACTATATTCAAAGGATTAGAAAAATTAGAATGTACAGCCAGGGGCAAACTTTGGTTACGTATATTTTTTATAGTCAAAGGATTTGAAGAATGAGAACGACAAACAAGGAGGAAACAAGCACAGCTTACTCTTCGTACGTGAGTACGTAAATACCACCAAATTTTGTGAAACCAATTCTTGAAAGCAGAAGAATATATTTGCAACATTTTAGCTGTTTGCCCTATCTTGATCGACTTGTCTTGGCTGACAAAACACTCTGGTACTATCCTGTTTTACAAAGGCGATAATTTGTTCTACAATAGAATTACCTTTATATCGTTTTAAAACTTTCTCAATCCTATCAGTAAAAATACCTTCGCTAATAAAAAGCTCATCTACAGCTTTTATAGTATCAAGCGTTTCCTGATTATCAAAGCCATGTCTTTTCATTCCAACTAAGTTTATACCTTCAAGAACTGCCCTTTCACTTGTAGCTAACCCAAATGGAATCAAATCTCTCACCACTGCAGACCCACCACCTACCATCGCATGCTGTCCTATACGTACGAACTGCAGAACAGCAGCAAGTCCTCCTATAATAGCGTAATCACCAACTGTAACGTGACCACCTAGGCTAGCATAATTTGCAAAAATTACATTATTTCCTACGGTGCAATCATGTGCTATATGTATTCCAACCATAAATAAACCATTATTACCTACAGAAGTAACCATACCACCACCCTTACTACCAGCTTGAATAGTTACATATTCTCTAATAGTATTATTACTACCTATGATAACCTCTGACTTTTCTCCCTCATACTTAACTATTTGAGGGGGCTGACCAATAGAAGCAAATGGATATATAACTGTATTAGCACCAATTTTTGTTTTTCCCTCTATAACTACGTGTGACTTTAGCTCAATATTATCTGCTAAAACCACCTCTGATCCAATAGTACAAAAAGGACCTATTCTGACATTTTTACCAATTGAAGCCCTTGGATCTACTATGGCAGTTGCATGTATAGCTGGTAAGGTCATCGTTAATTCCTATCTTTAAACATTGCAGTAAATTTGCTCTCTGCAACTATCTGATCATCAACTTTAGCATTACTTGAAAATTTCCAAGCAGAGGCTCTATTTTGTTCTATTTTAGCATAAATATGTAATGTATCGCCTGGTTCAACAATTTTACGAAATTTTGCTTCTTCAATAGACATAAAGAACACCTCTTTATCATCTTTTGTGAAACCCATTGATTTTGCTACTAAAATAGCAGAAAGCTGGGCCATAGCCTCAACAATTAACACACCGGGCATTACTGGCTTTGTTGGAAAATGACCAGTAAATTGTGGTTCATTAAGAGTAATATTTTTGATACCTACAATTGACTCATTAAGCTTAAATTCTAACACTCTATCTATTAATAAAAATGGATAGCGATGAGGCAACATTTCCATTATTTTTATAATATTAATTTTCATCTATATTCCATTTTTTTATAAGCTGTTTTATAACTATTGATTGTCTATGCCAATCTCTAATCGGTACGGCAGGACATCCACCAACTGTTACCCCTGGTTCAACATCTTTCATAACACCAGCCTTTGCCGCTACTTGCACTTTATCGCCTAGTACTATATGTCCGGATAGTCCTGCCTGTCCTCCAAGAGCACAATATGCTCCTATTGTAGTACTGCCTGATATACCCGTCTGTGCGACAATAATCGACCCCCGTCCTATTATAGCATTATGTCCTACCTGCACTAAGTTATCTATTCTACATAAATCTCCTATCACCGTATCATTCATCGATCCTCTATCAATAGTAGTATTGCTACCTATCTCAACATTATTACCTATTTTTACCATACCAGTGTGAAAAATTTTCTTATGAATCCCTTTATCTGTTGCAAAACCAAACCCATCTTGTCCAATTTTTGCTCCCGCTAATATTACCACATCATCACCTATCATGCTGTAACTTATTGAAACATTTGAGTATATTAACGCTCTATTACCTATTACTACTCCATAATCTATAAAAGTTCCAGATTCTATAACACAATTATCACCTATTATAGCATAATCTTCAATAACAACATTATGTCCTATATAACAATTATTTCCTATAGTGGCAGAATCCGAAATATAGGCAGATGGCATAATTTTGTTAGGATAAGTTTTTGCTTTACTATAAAACAGATCCACTAATTTTGCATAGAAGAAATACGGATTTTTTACTTTTAATAACATTGTTCCATTATTAGATTCTTGTGAAAAATTCTCTGGAACTATGCAACATGAAGCTTTAGTATTTTGGAATTGAGTAATATATTTGCTATTACTTAAAAAACTTATATCACCAACATCAGCCTCCTCTAACTGCTTAATATCATGAATTAACAAGTCACTGGAGTATAATATTTCAGCCCCTATTAACTTTATAATTTCTGATAATTTATAAGAGGCAGATTTCTTATAAAAACGTGGATTTATCATAGTTACTTATTCTTACAAAATGATGGGAACAATATAAATGCATGATGGGGGTAGTATAAACGTCAGTTAAAAAATATTCAAGTTTTCTTACAATAATTTATATTGTCTAATAGCAAAATCGTTAACTGATTAAATTAGAATGTTGATATTTCTTTACAGGAAGTCTAATTTAAGTTATCTCGAATTATATTATACAAATATTTTATACTTGAATTTTTTCAGTTTATCTGATATGTATTACCTTGGATAGGTGTCCGAGTGGTTTAAGGATCTAGTCTTGAAAACTAGCGTGCGGGCAACCGTACCGTGGGTTCGAATCCCACCCTATCCGCCAATTCTTATTAGCGATATTTCCGTTAACAGCCTGATACTCATAGTATTTCCTCCGGTTAATTAGATTAAGTTTTAATAGTATAAGAAATTGCATTATCTGTCAAATTATAATAATTTCGTAGGTTATTTGGGCAAAAAAACACATCTCATGCACACACAAAATTAGTATTTTTTAATACTTTATTTATTGAAATACTTAGCAAATAATAGTTAATTATTTCTATCATCGATAATAAACTGAATCAATTTAAAGTTGAATTTTGCCATTTTAAAAAAATTGCCTGTCCTAGTTTTAATTACTAAAAATATAATTCAAGTTGCCAAAGTATCACTTTTAAACATTTCCTTATTTTAATTATCATAAATATAAATTAATTCTTGTAAAGTATTTCTATCAGCAGTAATTATTTAATTATGTTAGTATAAAATTAATTATTTAACTAACTTTAAGACAATTATAGCTTGATCAAAGAAAATGGCGACAAGAGGAAGAAAATATAGTAAAATCCGATGCCAAGAAGTTATAGTTACGATCTGAGAACAAGAGTAATAAAGGATGTAAATGCCAAAATGGCAATTACAGAGATTAGTAAAAAATATAGTATTAATAGAAATACTATTTATGA
>JAIRUG010000053.1 GCA_031254535.1 Rickettsia sp. | reverse complement strand
CAGTTTTGTCCATATTATTATCAATAAATTCTTTAAATTTATTTAAATCTTGAATTTTACGCCATTTCCCTTTAGTCCTACCACGAATCTTTGCTTTAATATCTTCGCTTTCTGCTTGTAGGCGTTTCCATTCATAATATAGTATTTCTATTAATACTATATTTTTACTAATCTCTGTAATTGCCATTTTGGCATTTACATTCTTTATTACTCTTGTTCTCAGATCGTAACTATAACTTGTTGGCATCGGATTTTACTATATTTTTTCTCTCTATATTTATACTATATTTTCTTCCTCTTGTCGCCATTTTCTTTTATTAAGCTATACCTTAATAACCCTGCTTAATTTATCTAATTCAAATAGTTGGTGTAAGCAACGTATAGTTTTTTCAGTATCGAGGTCTTTTATTATAATAGAAATTTTAATTTCCGAAATTTGTATCATTTTTACTGATATATTTTCTTTTTCCAGTTCAATTAATACTATACCAAGTAAGTTATGATCATGTTTAATGCCGTGACCAATAATCGATACTATAGAAACTTGACTGTCGATAATAAAATTATTTATCTGATTAGCATTTTTTAGATCATCTAGTAAGTGCTGTAATTTATTTTTATCAGATAGTTGGATAATAAAACTATATTGTCTATTTTCCTCAATATTTTCCATTAATTCTAGGTGAATATTATAGTCAGAGATGAGGTTACATATCTTAGAAAAATTTAACTGAGCGGAATTTACTACTAATTTTAATAAATTTTTGTTGGAAGTAATGCCGGTAATTTTTCTATTTTCCATAATTTTTTCTCTAGATGTTATTAGTGTACCATTATTTTTATGATATAATGGTAGTGAGAACGACGATAAAACGCGTATAGGTACGCTATATCTAATAGCCGCTTCTAAGGAGCGTGGATGCAATACTTTCGCCCCACAAGATGCAAATTCCAGCATTTCCTCAAAACTAATCTGTGATAGTTTCTTTGCCCCAGGGACAATTCGTGGATCGGCAGTAAAAACTCCCTCTACATCAGTGTATATATCACATCTATCAGCTTGCATAGCAGCTGCAATTAACGAGGCGGTAGTATCTGATCCTCCTCGACCAAGCGTCGCCAACCGATTATTATTGGTAACACCTTGGAATCCAGCAACTACCGGGATAGTGTTTTGCTTAATACATTCTGTTAATAAACTAGTAGAGATTTGTTCAACCAAAGCTTTGCTATAATTATCATTGGTTAAGATTGGTAACTGCCATGCTAGCACAGATCTTGCATCTATGCCTTGTTGTTGTAGCTCAAGGGCAAGTAAGGACGCTGTTACCATCTCTCCACTACAAAGAGCGGCATCATATTCTGCCAATTCTGAATCGGTCTTAAGACTAGAAACTTCATTGCATAAAGTAACTAGCTGATTGGTAACACCAGCCATAGCCGAAACTACGATTATTAGTTGATTACTATGCTGCTTTTCCCACTTAATAATTGGAATGATTTCTTTTATTCTTGCAATATTAGCAACGGAAGTTCCGCCAAATTTCTGAACTATTATTGACATAAAACCAGAAAAGTGATTAGAAATGGATTGCTTCGACCATTACATGGTCTCGCAATGACATTTGGGTTACATATACGCTATTAGCGAGGAGCCACGCTACAACCCACCGTCATTGCGAGGAGCCACTTTAGTGGCGACGAAGCAATCCATTTTTGGTTACTTTTATGGATTGCTTAGTCGTGCGGTTTCCGCACTCCTCGCAAAACGGTGTAGGTAAATTTAAAACACGTCATTGCGAGCGAACGTATGTGAGCGTGGCAATCCATGAAGTTTGTTATATGAACTGCTTCGTTCGGGCTTCACGCTTCCTTGCAATGACGGTATATTTATAAATCGTTTATTAGCGAGGAGCCACTTTAGTGGCGACATGGCAATCCACATTCATTATCATACCACATTAACTATTTTATGGGTTTTCCTAGTAGAGAATTCTACTTTACCTGTAACCAAGGCAAATAACGTATGATCTCTTCCAAGCCCGACATTTTTGCCTGGATAAAATTTAGTACCACGTTGCCTAACAATTATATTACCTGGTATGACATATTGCCCATCATATTTTTTAATACCTAATCTACGACCGGCTGAGTCTCTACCATTTCTAGAACTACCACCAACTTTTTTGGTTGCCATCTATAATACCCTTAAATAAATCCCGTTATAGTTTAGTAATGTCTAATATTTTCAGTTCAGTTAATTCCTGCCTATGACCATTCTTACGACGATAATTCTGACGACGTTTTTTCTTAAAAACAATAATCTTATTATCTTTAAATTGGTTAGTAATTTCAGCAGTAACAAGAGCTCCTTGAACCATTGGCGTACCTATAAAAGATGGCTTGAAATCTTCACCAATCATCAACACCTGATCAAGTTGAATTTTTGCACCTCTCTCACCGTCAATTTTTTCTATTTTGATGACACTGTTTTTGCCGACTTTATACTGCTTTCCGCCTGCTTTGACGATTGCGAACATGAAAAATATCCTAATAAAATTTAACAAAACTAAGCCGGCATTATATTACCGCCATCTATTTTAGTCAATGGAAATTTGCAAATAAAATCGATAATATCTTTTTATCATTTGATTTTCTAAATTATTGACATAACCTAATAACTATGATATAATTTGTATAATTGGAAGGTAGTGTATTAGATTTGATACATAGTTATTTTGATGTCATTGCCACGTGAACGGGAATCTCAGATACCTGCCTACACATGTATATATTTAAGTTAAGCAGGGATACACTAAGTTAGCCAAGAATGACACCTTGGAAATAAGTAAGTAATTATTTTTAATAAAATGGTAACTAATGGTTAAGAACAAAAATTATTTAAAAACTTGCTTACCAGTGTGTCAGTTGCCTCTATAATAGCAAGTATAGGGGAAAGCAGCGTGGCTTTTGGTGATAATGCTCTGGTTGGTGTTGGTGATAATCTTAATGTGATTTGGGGGAAGCTACCTAATCATCTTGCTAGACATTGTTAACAAAGATGATTTTTAGATAAATTTTTATCTTTTTACCATAAATTTTAATAATTTTTTTGAGTTAAGGTCATTTTCGCTATAAAATTTTTTATAATTTGTACTAAAAATTGTACTAAAAACATTATTTAACTAGTGGGTTAAATACCTTTGTTAACAGTGTATAGAATTAAAATAGATAGAAAAATTAACACATCAGAAACCTTAGGCTTATTGCTCTCCCAAAATAAACAGGATGTGTTACATGTTAAATTATTCGATAGACTTCATAATATGCGTACTATTGGATTTGTTTAAATACTGGAAAGTACTTATAAAAAATAGGCATTGCTGAAGAATATGGGAGTGAAAACATAATCATAATTACTTCTGGTCATGCACATTGAATTAAGAACAAAGAAATTGAGGATTTTATTTTAACCTTTTCTTGTGTAACGGGATTTGAATCTATTGAATTAGGATTATAACCACATTTTTGAATAGTATTTTATTCTACGCTTAGCACATCTGCAAAATCAGGGGGTTCTCTAAGACGTGTTCTTGCAGTTGCTCCAACAACCGCAATTATGGCACCAATAAAAAAAGCAATACGCCAGTTAAAATCCTTATTAGTAGTAAAAGATGCAACCGCTAAGGTAGCAAAACCTCCTAAACTAGAGAAAAGCATTATTAACGCTACAGCTGGGTATTGTATGGGTGCTTTTGTTATTTCAGTGACATATATAGCCAAGTTCCAATAAATAGGATATAATAATGTCATTATGACATATTCAATAGATTTTCGAAAGAAAGTATTTAAGATAAAAGAAAAAGAAGGATTAAGTTTTGCGGAAACATCA
>JAIRUG010000003.1 GCA_031254535.1 Rickettsia sp. | reverse complement strand
TTTGCGTTAACTAACTGATTTAGACTTACCATTGTCATTTGATTCGAAAACATTCTACAACTCTCTTTTTTTCTTTTTTTTCATTATACCATACCTATTTCTTCTTTCAACAGTCCCATTTAAGATATTATAAAAAGATGGATAAAGAATTAATAAATTTATTTGCTGAGCAAAATAACAGAATTGTTAATCACAAAGGAATAGATTTATTGATACGAGGTTATTGTTTAGAATTATTGTGCTCCGGTGTTAATTCGTATATTGATGATCACGCTACCACCTATTTACTAGGAACATTAGAATATCCTACAGGAGGGGGACTCCTTACTAATGTGAATTAGCTTATTATTTCTTCTACTGTATCAGCCAAAATCCTACTACCATCATTTTTCCTTTTTAATAATTCACGAGATGCCCACCCCAATATATCACGATTTTGCACTAGCACTAAGAGTTTATCGGCTAATTTTTTTGCGGTGATTTTATTTTGTTCGAAACACCACCCTGCCCCACTATCTTCCAGAGCCTTGGCATTATAGAATTGATGGTTTTCAGTAGCAAAAGGTAGCGGAATAAAAATTGCCGGCAAACCAATATAGCTAAGCTCAGAAATAGTAGATGCCCCAGCTCTTGATATTACTAATTCTTGACTTGCATATTGCTGTTCCATGTCATAAAAAAAATCAGATACCTTATGTGGAATGTTTAACTCACTATAAATTTTAGCAATATTGTCCAGATCTTCTAGAGGAGCTTGCTGGGTAATATGCAGTTTAACATCAGGATTTGATTGCACTAACACCTTAATAGCTTCTGGTACTAAAGTAGAAAAAATCTTTGCTCCTTGACTTCCACCAAAAATGAATATTCGGAAAGTATCATTGCCAAAATTATCTCTAACTTTTAAGTTTTTAACATTCTCCCGTACTATATTTCCTATCACTAATTTCTTGTCGTTATCAACAATATTACAATTCTTAGTTTCCTCATAGGTAAGAGCAACTTTCCTGGCACACCTTAAGAAAAACCTATTGGCTTTACCAATAAAGCAGTTTTGTTCATAAATTACAATAGGAATACGCAACAATACAGCCGCTATCAAAGGAGGGACAGTTAGATAGCCACCAAACCCAATTATAACATAAGGTTTAACCTGCACTAATAGCAATAACATCTTAAAAGTCACAAATAATAAAGAAAACAATAATTTAAACTTATTAAATAACCCTTTAGCTGGTGATCTAAAATTTATTATATGTAGAATAAGTTTTAAATCTTCAGTTAAATATTTTTGACATCTAATATCAGTAATAAGGTGTAATTTATACCCTCGCTTTATCAATTCTTCACCTAAAGCAATAGCAGGGAACAGATGACCTGCTGTACCACCACCAACAACAATTATATTCTTCATATGTCAATATCTTGAATTTTATAGTTAGTAAGGGAAGTTTTATGTTTGGTAAAACCAAGCAACATCCCTGTAGCCATAGCTATGGCAAAAGTTGAAGAACCACCGTAACTAATAAAGGGTAAGGTCATACCTTTGGTTGGTAATAAATTCAAGGTAACACCTATATTAATTATGGCTTGTAAACCTATCTGTGCAACAATACCACTTACTGCCAATTGAGTAAATTTATCATCTTCATTAATGAGTTTTAGTAAACTACGAATCACTATAAAAGCAAATATCCCTACAATTATCAAGCAGATAATTGCTCCAAATTCTTCACCAGCAACGGCAAAAATAAAATCAGCATGAGAATCCGGCAATACTTGTTTTACCACTCCTTCACCAGGACCACAACCGTACAAACCGCCATGCTCAAATGCTCTGATTGACTTACTAACTTGATAATTACTAATACTCTCCGGATCAAAAAAACTATTAATCCTTTGTGCTACATGAGGTAGCAAAAAATAAGCTGCTGTAACGCCAAATAGTAACATAAAAGTAGCAAGCATAATCCAAAATATCGGCATACCAGCAATAAAAAGTTGAATACCAAAAACCGCAGTAACCATCACTAACATACCAAAATCTGGCTGGATAATTAATAATAAGGCAATGATACTATACAAAGCTATACAGATAGAAAAACTTGGAAATTCCCCCTCAAATTTCAGTGATAATATCCAGCCCGCCACTACCACAAAAAATGATTTTATAAATTCTGAAGGCTGCACAGAAAGACCTAGAATATTAATCCAACGAATAGCACCTTTAACCTCATAACCATAAAATCTAACTAAAATTAATAATACTATACTAGCAATAAATCCTAGAATTGATAATCTCTTTAACCACTTTCTTGAGAAAGAAGAGAAAATAATAATAATTAGCGAAGCACTAGCAAGATAAAATAATTGTCTAGAGGCAAAATAATGCTCATTAAGTCCAATTTTATTTGCTACTACTGGTCCTGCTGTGGTAACCAACATCATACTAAAAACAAACAGGATTACTAAAGCAATAATCATTTGCTGGTCGATACTACGCCACCACCATTTTAGGTAATTATTAAATAATTCATTATTATTACTCACTTACGCATAATCCCCATGACAATTTAAAAAAATGATTAGAAATGGATTGCTTCGTTGTCGCAAAGCGACTCCTCGCAATGACGTATATGCAACCCAAACGTTATTGCGAGACCATGTAATGGTCGAAGCAATCCATTTCTAACCATTTTCCTGGATTGCATCAATGCTACTAAAGTGCCTCCTCGCTAATAGCATCAGGCTATTTTCCCTATGACTTTTAAATGCCATGTGTAAGGTGAAATTACGATTATCTTTGATCATGGTTAGCAACAATATTATATAATTCTATAAATAAATTTCCGCGTTCTTCAAAATTTTTAAACTGATCGTAAGAGGCACAAGCCGGAGCTAGTAAAATATTTTTTAGATAACTTGTATCCTCCATTGCATCCCTAACAGCAGCATTAAAAGCCTCCTTTAAATCCTGACAAATTTGGAAATCTACCCTACCCTTAAGTGACGATGCAAAAAGTTCTTTGTCTTGACCAAAAAGATAAGCCTTACGAATCTTATCAAACCATGGTTCTAAATTTGTTATTCCCCCTTCTTTTGCCACCCCTCCAGCTAACCAATATATATTATCAAGTGCTGCAATGGATTTAGAAGCAGCAATGCCATTGGTAGCTTTGCTATCGTTATAAAATTTTATCATACTCGAATAGTCTGAGTATATTGTACCAACATATTGCATTCTGTGTGGTAACCCCTTAAATAACTCGATAGCAGCAATTATTTGTTCTGGTCTTACTCCTATAATCCGACAAGCCGCATAACTGGCAACAATATTTTCTTGATTATGTATACCTTGTAAAGAGCTATTATTTGGCAAATTAATAGTAATCGGTTCAAAAATATTATCATAAACAAAATTATTACAAATTGACACTCCTTTATCAAGAATTTTACCAACAGAGATTGGTATTAAATTTGTGGTATTTTCCTTTTGTAATTCTAGGAAGATATTGTTGGTAATTTCATCATCAACACTAATTATGGCAAATGAATCTTTGTCCATTCGGTCAAAGATTTTCTTTTTAGCAACAATATAGCCCTGCATATTATTATGCCGGTCTAAATGATCTTCGGTGATATTAAAAAGCACAGCAATTTTAGCTTTAAAACTGCTTAATAAGTCTAACTGAAATGAAGATAGCTCTAACACATACCCTTGACAATCTAATCCCATACTTAAAGCAGGAAAACCAATATTTCCGCCAACTGGGTAGTCAAAACCACAAGATTGTAAAATATGACCAGTTAGAGCAGTGTTAGTACTCTTACCATTAGTACTAGTTATACCAATGAAATTAGCTGTCTTACCCCTTCTAAACTTAACTTCCTCAAATAATAGGTCTATATCTGAGGTTATTGGTATATTACGGGAATTGGCCATTGTAACAATGTCATGCGACAAGGGAATGCCTGGACTCAACAGTATCTTATCAAGATCCTGCCACCGCCGATCAGACAAACTAACCAAATTATCGTTTCCATAAATTTTACTGAAACTATCCCGACTGCTACTTACTTGATCATAACAAATTATTCTAGCTACGTTATTTAGTGATTGATAAGCAGCCATACCAGTCTTACCCAAACCAACTATACCTATATTCTTATGTTGTTGTGAAAGAAACGATGACATAATTTTTAGTTTTCTTTATTTTACATTCCTATTAAAACCCGGTATTGCCAGTCCTTTGAAACTACATTTAATATGATTAGAAATGGATTGCATCAATGCCACCAAAGTGGCTCCTCGCTAATAGACGAGTTATAAACACAAACATCATTGCGAGCGAACGTATGTAAGCGTGGCAATCCATGAAACTTATCATATGGATTGCTTCGTCGACCTTACGGTCTCCTCGCAATGACGTGTATGCAACCCAGACGTCATTGCGAGACCATGTAATGGTTGAAGCAATCCATTTCTAACCACTTTCCTGGATTGCCGCATCGCCACCAAAGTGACTCCTTGCTATATAGACGAAAGCATAGCTAATCTGATTAGTCATATAACGCCTAATCTAATAATTAGTCATTTACTGGTACTTTCAGTAATTCATTGATTTTAGTAATAGATAGTCTAGTCATTCTCGCTATTTCCTCAATAGAGATACCATTTTTTATCATTATTTTTATTAATTTAGCTTCACCTCTAGCTTCACCAATTTGAATCCCTTCTTCTTTCCATACTTGAGCTATACTAGGCATAAGTTCCTCTCCTTTTTCTTTAGTTAAACTATTTTTTAA
>JAIRUG010000094.1 GCA_031254535.1 Rickettsia sp. | reverse complement strand
AAAATTGCAATCTTTTAAAAATATTAGAGTTGATGATTTTTTTTGTAATTTTTTAGACAAAAGATTTTGTTTCTTTTTTTTGAAATTAGAGCAAATTTTTATCTTTCAACGGTCCCTATTTAGTCTTGGTGTCATTGCGAGACCACGTAGTGGTCGTGGCAATCCACATTCATTAGATTGCTTCGTTGCTACTAAAGTAGCTCCTCGCAATGACGTTAGTTTGCATGGATAAATACTAATCGGGTTAGCTATATATGCATGAAATAAGTCACAATTGATAAAATTTTATAAATTTTTTGTAAACTATTTGAAACCTTCTTGACTCTGTAATTATAGTACAATATCCTAAAAATTCCATATAATCCCAAATTATCCCAAATATGACCAAATCTAGTTATGGAATAATTTGTACAACCCGTCATTGCGAGGAGCTACTTTAGTAGCATTGATGCAATCCAGGAAAGTGATTAGAAATGGATTGCTTCGACCTACTTGCGTGGTCTCGCAATGACGCTTGTGGTGCATATATGTCATTGCGAGCGAACGTACGTGAGCGTGGCAATCCATGAAGCTTATCATATGGATTGCTTCGTCGGCTTTTGCCTCCTCACAATGACATCAAGGTGTGGTTATACCGATGCATGACACTACCAATTCTTGAAAGGTAAAAGGTAAATGAATATTTTTTTGTCAAAATATATAAATAATCTTGATAAGAAAGGTCGTGTTTCAGTACCTGCCAGCTATAGAGTGGCTTTGTCTAGTCAGGCATTTAATGGGGTTATTGTTTATCCGTCTTTTAGAAATAAGTGTATTGAGGCGTGTAGTTTAAAGAGGCTTGAGGAATTAAGTCAAATGATCCAAACCTTAGATCCATATTCTGAGGAACGAGATGCTTTTGAAACAATTATTCTTGGTGAGGCTATCCAACTTGCGTTTGATGGTGAGGGTAGGGTGATTTTACCTAAATCTTTAATAGAGCATTCTGATATATCAGATCAGGTTTGTTTTGTGGGTAAGGGATTAGTTTTTGAAATTTGGCAGCCGCAAAATTTTGAAACTTATCTTTCTTCAGCTCGACAAATTGCTCAAAATAACCGTTTAACTCTCAAGAATATTAATAAGGATATATGATACAAGAGTTTGCATCACCTCATACAGCTGTTCTATTAAATGAAGTTAAGGAAGTCTTGTGTCCTAAAGATAGGGGGATTTATCTGGATTGTACTTTTGGTTTTGGTGGTTATAGTCGGATGATACTCGATTCTTGTAATTGTCAATTAGTGGCAATTGATCGTGATCCAAATGTTATAACTTATGCCAATCAATTGATAAATGATTATCCAGGTAGAGTAAAATTTATTCAGACAGGTTTCGCTGAAAGCTTTTCAGAATTAGGTTCGTTGAAATTTGATGGCATAGTTATGGATTTAGGAGTTTCTTCTATGCAACTTGATTCTGGAGATAGGGGTTTTTCATTTACCCATGATGGACCACTTGATATGAGAATGAGTGGGGCAGGGGAGAGTGCTGCAGATTTTATAAATAAGGCTGATGAACAAGAAATAGCTGATGTGATTTATCAATATGGCGATGAGTTTTATTCTAGAAGAATTGCTAAGAAAATTGTAGAACATAGGAGATTAGAGCCTATTACCAATACAGCAAGATTTGCCCATATTGTTCGTAGTAGTATAGGTTTTCGAAAAGGTAAAATAGATACAGCTACTAAGAGTTTTCAAGCAATCCGTATTTACATCAATGACGAATTAGGTCAATTAGAAAGGTTTCTAAATAATAGCGAGAGTATTTTAGCAGCAAATGGTCGCCTAGTAATTGTCTCATTTCATTCATTAGAAGACCGAATTGTTAAGAGTTTTTTTAAAGCAAATTCTGCTAAGTTAGTTGCTAGGTCTAAATATGCGGCAAAAGTTTTAGCTAAAGAAAATTCTAAAGAGTGGCTTAAGATTCTTACAAAAAAACCATTATGCCCATCGTCTAAAGAAGTTGCACTTAATCCAAGAGCAAGATCTGCAAAGTTAAGGGCTGGACAGAAAATAGATGGTACATATGGTAGTTAGAATATTTAGTTGTATAACTGTATGCACTATAATTTTTTCTATTTATGGGTTATTTAGAGTTAAAGATGAGGTTATTATCTTGCATTATCAGCTTGCTGAAGTTTCAAAACAATTGACTGATGAGAGCAATATAATTCACGTGTTAAAGGTCGAACAATCATACCTTACTTCTCCGGCTAGACTAAGAAAATTAGCATCACTTTATTTACAATTAGATACTGTTAAAGTTAAGCAAATGATTAGTGATCCTTTAGTACCTGAGAGTAGGAAATATGCAAGGTCTAATGAGGTAAGAGGTTCATATTTTAATAAAACCAATGTTAAGTGGCGTTATAAAACAATGGCTAATAATAAATACATAAAAACTGTTTCAACTAAAAAATCAGAGTATATTCGATGAAAGGTGCTCTTTTCGCCTATGTATACGTCATTGTGAGGAGGGGCGAAGCCCGAACGAAGCAATCCAAGAAAGTGGTTAGAAATGGATTGCTTCGTCGGCTCACGCCTCCTCGCAATGACGAGTTACAGGTGCATATGTCATTGCGAGGAGCGACGATAGTAGCGACGAAGCAATCTAGGAAAGTGATGAGAAATGGATTGCTTCATCGGCTCACGCCTTCTCGCAATGACGCGAGTAGGCTATGAGTAATAATATATTTTTATTAGTATTGTTAAAAAATATTCTAACTAAAATAAAGAAAAATTTTGCTAATATTATTTTATGGGATGTTTGTGCTGACAATACCAAAATCAGATTATTCATAGTTAGCTTTTGTTTTACTGTGTTTTTTTGTGGATTATCATACCGCTTAATAATTGTTGCAACTAATGGTTATATTAAGCCAGAATATCAAGTAAAGAATAGTAACTTTAGAAAAGAAATAGTAGATCGTAATGGTAATTTATTAGCAGTTAACTTACCCTCTTCCTCATTATTTGTCAATCCACAGAAAGTAATCAATCCAGAACAATGTTTAGAAAAATTATCTAAAATCTTGCCTGAGATTGATAAAACGAAATTACTTGCAGAGCTAAAAAGTAACAAAAGCTTCGTGTGGGTAAAAAGGGATTTATTGCCAAAAGAGCAAGAGGCAATATTAAATTTGGCAATGCCAGGTTTTAGTTTTGAACAAGAACAAAAGAGAATCTATACTTTTTCCAATTTATTATCACATGTTATAGGATATGTGGGGAGGGATTTGGTTGGTCTTGCTGGGCTAGAAAGGAGTTATGACAAGTTTTTAACTAATTCGGATTCTGACTTAGTACAACCAGATCAGCTTAAAAAGCCACTTGAACTATCTATAGACGTAAGATTACAGAATATCCTAAATGAAGAAATAGATAAGACATCAAAGGAATTTAGTGCGATAGGAGCGGTAGGGATAATTGCCAATCCTAATAATGGTGAGATTTTAGCTCTGGTTAGTAAGCCTGATTTCAATCCACATTATCCGAGTAGTGCAAAGCCAGAAGAGTTGTTTAATATGGCAAGTCTTGGTATTTATGAGATGGGCTCAGTATTTAAAACCTTAACTATGGCAGTAGGTTTTGATACTGATGCTATAGCAATGAACGATGCTTATGATATTAGCTATATGAGGGTAGGAAGCTTTAATATAAAAGATTATCACCCAAGGCATGGATGGCATAGTGTTCCAGAAATTTTTTTACATTCATCAAATATTGGCGTTAGCCAAATTATGTTAGAAATCGGCAAAAATGATTTCAAAAAATACTTAAAGAGATTAGGATTACTAGATCAGCTTAAAATTGAATTACCAGAGAGAGGTACTCCTCTGTTTCCATCCGATAAGAGATGGAGTGATTTGACTAGTGTTGTCATGTCATATGGTTATGGTATTTCAATTAGTCCTTTACACTTTATTCAAGCAATATTGCCGGTAGTAAATGGTGGAACATTATATGATTTGACTCTAATCAAAAGGCAAGATGAGCGTATTGCTGGTACACAGGTTTTTAGTGAAAAAACTTCTAAACAAATGAGTGAATTATTTCGTTTTGTGGTAAAAGAAGGGACAGGACGTAGAGCTGACGTGAAAGGATATCTTGTTGGTGGAAAGACTGGTACTGCTGAAAAATTAACTGCAGATGGGCATGGTAAAAGAAGATATCTTAAGAATAGCAGAATGTCGTCATTCTTAGGTTTATTACCATCCTCTAATCCGCAATATGTTATTTTTATAATGTTTGATGAACCTAAAGGAACAAAGGAATCCTTTGGCTTTGCTACTGCCGGTTGGACTGCAGCTCCTACCGTTGGAAGAGTCCTTGAACGAATGGTATCACTATATGGGATAGAGCCAGTAGAAAAAGGTGAAGAATTGTGATTATTAACAAATAGTAAACTAACGTCTATTAGCGAGGAGTATCTTTATAACACCCCGTCATTGCGAGCGAACGTATGTGAGCGTGGCAATCCAGAAAATAATAAAATTAGTATAAATCTAGATTGCTTCGTTGCCACTAAAGTGGCTTCCCGCTAATAGATATTTGGAGGATTCGATTAAAAATATGTCAAAGAGTTAAAATTTTGTTGATTGCAGCTTAACACATGACATATTAGTAGACTTAATAATGAAAAGTTGATAGTATAAAAACTTAACTTAAATGTATGGTATGAGCTAATATGTTTACAATTTTACTTAATTTTTTGCCTGCTGTAAGCCAATTCTGGCAACAAAGCTACAATAGCACACTTTATTTAACCTACAACATCTCAAGATATACTAAACATTTGTTGTTAATTTGTATGTCAATAAGCATGATAACCCTGTATGCTGAAGGACAGCTGATAGTGCGTAACATCACACCGCCAAAACTAGAGGCAGCAAATTTTAGCGAAGAGATTATCTGCTACCGTCCTACCAGGCTTGGCATACCGAACATGACGGTTGCTCTAGAAGGTGATAAGGTGATTGCCCACAATTACGGTCATAGTGGTAGTGGTTGGGCACTGGCACTAGGTTCTATCGCTTATGTCAATAGCTTGCTGCAAAAATCCGAATATGTGAAGGATTTGCAGTTCAACACCCCAATTACGGTAATAGGTGCAGGCGTAGATCGGTCTATGGAGTGCTTATGATCTAATTGAAAAGGGCTATACTAACATCACGATTATCGCTGAGCAATTTGATGGTCTTGCTTCGAATAATGCTGGTGCTTCGTTCGAACCCTCGTTCATGCAGGATCCGTCTAATCCGGATTTAATGAATCAAATCGCGTTCGCATCATATAAAGTCTACGCTAGTATTGCCAAGAATCAGCAGAGCAACTTTATCGATGGTGCTTTCATCATGCCATCTTATTTCCCAAACAGGAAGGAATCTGGATTAGAGCCGTATGTTGCGGCGAGCGTGTGATGCCACCGACAAAAGATGTTATCCTTGATTTGGCAATGGTACGCAGGACTATGGTTGCTTATGATGAGGGTATTTTTATCAACGTGCCAAAAATGATGAGTAACCTAACCAATTATTTAAAAGATAAGCAAGTGGTCTTCATTAAAAATAAGGTAAAAAACTTTAGCGAAGTCAAAACTAAATATATCATAGACTGCAGCGGTCTTGGTGCTAGAGAGCTTGATAACGACAAGACTATGGTTCCTGGTCAAGGGCATTTGATTATGTTGAAAAACCAGAATCCATGAGACATCAATTATGCGATTGCCGTTCATGTGGGGAAAGGCAAAACCCCTTCGGGTCAAACGGTGGAGCAGCATTTTTACCTACATCCAAAACATTTGCCTAACAGTCCAGCCAGTAGCATCGGTATTATTGGTGGAACCTTCATTGAAGGTGCTAGCCCTGCAACTCCTAACACAGATCAGTTTAAGCTGATCATGCAAAGAGCACGGGAATTCTATGGGCTGAAAGACTAACCCGATTAGTAATTTAGCCTTGGTGTCATTGCGAGAAGCCACTTTAGTGTCATTGATGCAATCCAGGAAAGTAATTAGAAATGGATTGCCACGACCTACTTGCGTGGTCTCGCAATGACGTATGTGCCTATAACTCGTCATTGCAAGGAGTCGTTTTACGACGAAGCAATCCATATGATAAGCTTCATGGATTGCCACGCTCACGTACGTTCGCTCGCAATGACGAAAGGGCTTTTACCCAAATGTCTATTAACGAGAAGCCACTTTACTGTCTTCTCGTTAATAGATGTTTGGAGGAATAGTATGCATATTTATCCAATTATCTCCTATTTTGGTTTCGACAGTAAGCGGAACTGTTAATTTAGATGAGTTTTCCATAGTAGTTTTAATTAGTTGAGTTGCTAGTTCTAGTTCATCAATGGGAGATTCGAAGAGTAACTCATCATGGATTTGCAAAATTAGCTTGGTTTTCAATTTTAGCTGTTGCATTTTACGGTCAAGATCAATCATTGCTATTTTTATTATGTCGGCACTAGTTCCTTGGATTGGAGCGTTGATTGCTGCCCTTTCGGCAAATTGCTGTAAGGATTGTTTTTTATCATAGATTAAGGGAATAAAGCACTTTCGTCCGAAGATATTCAGGACATAACTATGTTCCTTGGCGTAGTTTTTTGTATATTCCATATATCTTTGAATTTCTGGGTATTCTTCAAAATATTTTTTTATATATTCAGCTGCTTGTGAAGAGCTAATATGTAACTGTTTTGCTAGTCCAAAAGTACTAATACCGTAGATAATGCCAAAATTTATGGCTTTTGCTTTACGTCGATGTTCGGATGTTAACTCCTCTGTGGTAATTTTAAATATATTACAAGCTGTTTTACTATGGATATCCTCACCATTAATAAAAGCCTGCTTTAATGAGGGGATATCTGCCATGGCACTTAAGATTCGTAGTTCAATTTGTGAATAGTCAGCCGAAATTAATTTGTGCTTATCTTCAGCAATAAAAGCTTCTCTGATTTTGTTACCTTCTTTTGAACGAATTGGTACATTTTGTAAGTTGGGGTCTTGAGAGCTAAGCCTACCAGTACTAGTTGAAGTTTGTAAAAATGTTGTATGCACCCTATGAGTTATCGGATTTATTTGCATAGGTAAGCTATCTGTATAGGTATTTTTTAATTTAGTTAATTGACACCATTTTAGTAATAAGTCAGCAATATCAAAGTCACTCTCGCTAATTTTTTCAAGAATTTCTGCACTAGTAGAATATGACTTAGCCTTTGATGACAATTTACCAAAGGGTAATTGCATTTTTTCAAATAAAATCTCTCCAAGTTGCTTTGGTGAGGCGATGTTGAACTTTGTACCAGTAATGGTAAAAATTTTTTGTTCTAATTGAGTAATTTCATTACCAAACTCATCAGATAGCTGTTTAAGATATGGTGAGTCGATCTTAACTCCGACTTTCTCCATTTTATCTATTATATAACATAAAGGTAAATCAATTTCTCGATATAGTGTTAAGGCATGATTCTCTTTTAGTTCTAACAATAGTTTTTGATAATTAGTACTAAAGTTAGTAACTATTTCTGCTATATTTTCTAAACTATCCTTTTGTATCCCATCAAATGGATTTTTCTGGGGCTTGCCAGCAGATATCAAATATTGCATTAGTTCAAGATCTTCACATGAATATATTTCACTATCGACAAAGAATTTTAATAATGATTTAAGTTTATAAGTGATCTTCTTAATAGATTTGTTTTTTAGCAATTGGAGGATATCAGCCATAAACCATTGATGCAGGTAGTTTTGACGAAAATCGTAAGCAAGTAGATCAGACATATTGCCAGAGCTTTTAGCAATGAATTTAATATTATAGCATTTACCATCAATCGATAAAATTATAGAAGGAGTTTGTCCAGGATAATCTGATAGATGAATATTGACGATCCCAAATTCTTCTGCCTTAATTAGCACAGTATCAAGCTGTTGTTGAGAAGAAACTTCTTGAATTATAATTTGCTTAGTAGGTAAAGATTCGTTGGTAATTTGTATTTGGAATAAGTTCTCCACTCTTTTATTTAGAGATTTAAAACCATATTCTACCAGAAAATCAGAGATTTGCTTGCTATCAGGCTGAGTATATTGCAATAAACTAAAGTCTAAATCAATATCAACATTATAATCTAAACTAAATAATTGCCAGGAAATTAATGCTAGATCCTTTGAGGAACGGATTATTTCCCTTTGACGATCATTAGTGATTTGTTCGAGTGAATTTAACAACTCTGCTAATGAACCAAATTGTTTAATAAGTGTTGTAGCAGTTTTAGGACCAATAGTTGGAACGCCTGGTATATTATCTGATTTATCACCAATCAATGCCATTACTTCCCTGATATTACTTGGTTCTACACCAAATTTCTCTATTACGTCATCTTCGGAGATATATTTTGCTTTTATTGGGTCATACATTTTAGTATGTAAGTTAATTAATTGCATTAAATCTTTATCAGAAGAAATAATGATGGTATTCTGTTGCAATGCAGAGGCTTTATGGGCTAAAGTTGCGATTATATCATCTGCTTCATAACCAGCTCTCTCAATTATCGGAAAATTTAGGCTATTGGCTGCAAGACGAATAAGTGGTAATTGCCCCTTTAAATCTTCCGGTATAGGGGGTCTATTTGCTTTATATTGGTCATAAATTTGGTGACGAAAATTCTTTCCCCCAGAATCAAAAACTACAACAGTATGTTCTGGCTTAAAATCGTTCAATATCTTTAACAACATGGAAGTAAAACCATAAAGTGCCCCAACAGCTAAGCCATTCGAAGAGGTCAATGGTGGCTGAACATGGTATGCTCTAAAGACAAAACCATAGCCATCAATTATTATTAAAGTATTTTTGTTAGTTGTCTCGTTAGTCATTTTGTTATTAGGGCAAATGGTTATATTAATAATTATATCATGTAGTATACAACAATTTATAATGTGCACTAAGCTTTATTAGTAATATTTTATAAAAATATTATATAACTAACTTGATTAGTATTAATCCATAGCAAACTTTGGTTACTTTTATGGATTGCTTCGTCGGCTCATGCCTCCTCGCAATGACGTTTGAGGTGCATGGGACCGTTGAAAGATAAAAATTTGCTCTAATTTCAAAAAAAGAAACAAAATCTTTTATGGGACTGTTGAAAGAAGAGATAGGTATGGTATAATGAAAAAAAAGAAAAAAAGAGAGT
>JAIRUG010000073.1 GCA_031254535.1 Rickettsia sp. | reverse complement strand
AAAATTGCAATCTTTTAAAAATATTAGAGTTGATGATTTTTTTTGTAATTTTTTAGACAAAAGATTTTGTTTCTTTTTTTTGAAATTAGAGCAAATTTTTATCTTTCAACGGTCCCAATGTGGATTGCCACGACCTACTTGCGTGGTCTCGCAATGACGTTTGATACGTGGTCTCTCTAATAGACGTCTTGTACTTTCGGGATTTATGCGTAAGGTGAGTTATTTAATCTTTAGAATATCTTTTATTATGATTCTTCTTCCATCTATTATGAAACCAAAACCATTGACCTGGGTTTTCTTGAACCCAATTACCTAAAATTTGGTTAATAGTAAGCATTATGTTATAACAATCTGTTTGATTATTATTAGTTTTTTGTAATTCTATTGGCGGATGAATAATAACTTTAAAATAACTGCTATTACTATTAGTGCGAACCACTTGTAATGGTATAATTGGGTAGCTGAACTGTAAGGCAATTTTAGCAATTGCTTGAGCAGTCATGGAGGGTTGCCCTAAAAATGGCACTTCAATGCCATTATTCATTTTTTGATCTACCAGCATACCAATGGCATATCCTGATCTGATGGCAGATATTAGATATCTTGCACCCTTAGATCCTTTAGGAATTAGTCTTATATCACCTCTTGTACGTGTATTGTTAATTAGTTTGTTAACATAAGGATTATTTAATTTGCGGTAGATAATAGCAAATTTAGGATAAAATTTATTGATAATTTTAAGAGCAAAATCCCAATTAGCAAAATGTCCGGTAAATAATAAGAACGGTTGCTGTGATTTCTGGAATTCTATTATATTCTCAAGCCCACTTATCTCTATTCGTCTAGATAACTCTTCCTCTGACATCTTATTAACGTATGGAAATTCTCCTATAAAACTGCCAAAATTATCCCATACTTGATTGACGATTGCTTGAGAATTTATAGATATACTCTTCTGCTTTGAAGAATTGGCTCCATAAAACTTCGGGGCATTCGCGTGCTCACGTACTAGCTGTACGTTCCGCTTACTCACCCCTTGTTTTACGTTCCAATTCTTCAAATTATTTGAGTATACTTCATTTGTGTATAGATTATTACCAAGAATATTTTGAATATTTTCTTTTGCAACTTTATTGACTGGTAACAAAGGGCCTATCTTCCTTGCTAAATATCGACAAATATTTACAGATCTGTCAATACCCAATGCTCCTAGTATCTTTATTATTACTAAAACAAGAAAATACTCTAGTAGGTATTTAATATTATTAAATAATTTTTTCATATATTAAATCTGCTAATAATTGTTGATTATCTAATAATAAATGTACATCGCAACATATTACTGATAAGTCAGTATCACATATACTCTTCTGCTTTGAAGAATTGGCTCCGTAAAACTTCGGGGCATTCGCGTGCTCACGTACTAGCTGTACGCTCCGCTCGCTCACCCCTTGTTTATTGTCCCCATTCTTCAAATTATTTGAGTATATTCGTACGTAATCTTTTCTGGTTGTTATTAGAAGAGAGTTAGATTTTTTTGATTGCTCTTTTAAATATTCTAAATCTTCTGCAGAATATTGATGATGATCTGGGAAATTTTTATGACCAACTAACTGCAGTCCATAATTTTCTAATGTAGAAAGAAATCTTTCAGGGTTGCCTATACCACTAAATGCAAAATAGTTTTTTGTCTTATCTATGTCTATAGATGGGACTATTTGAGCCTGAAAAAAAGTGCGTTCCTTAGACTTTCTGAAAAAGTCTACTTCTGCTGGTGATTTGTATGTCGATGCGGTACTCGAATCCTCACGTACACTAGAGTACGCTGCGGTTCTGCGTTCCGCGTCTCCTTCAAATCCCTCAGCATAAGCAACTTTTTCAGAAAGTCTGTTATGTAAGGAAAAAGAATCAATCTTAGCAGATCCTACGGAAATAATTATATCGGCTTTGTCAATAGCTTGCTTGGGGTATTGACGTAAAGGTCCAGCTGGAATTAAGAATTCATTGCCAAATAACCTGTTAGCATCAAGTGATAGAATAACAATATCCTTATGAAAATTAGGATTCTGCATTGAATCATCTACTATAATCACCTTTGGCTTAATCTTTTCTATAAAAGAACCTATATCTTGAATTTTCTTTGTAGCAATGACTCTAGCATATTTTAACAGCATTATTGCTTCATCCCCGACATCTGCTACTGTATGGTGTGCTTCAACTAATAATGCCGTTTGAAGTTTACTGCCATAACCTTTACTGATAATTATAAAATCAATGTTAATAGCTTTCAATAGCTGAGCAAGGAAGATCACTATTTGGGTTTTACCAGTACCTCCAACGCTTATATTACCAACACAAATTACTTTGCAAGGAAATATTATCGGACGGGCTGTGATTCTTCTTAGATAACTAGCAAAAAGATATAACCAGCTTAACGGCAATAGTAAGTAGGCAATAATATTTTTGGTTTGCCAAAATTTAGGATAAATAAGCTTGATCATGGTTATATTAAATAAGTCTAGGTTCTGTTAACAAAATTAATGTGTCATTGCGAGACATGTAATGGTCGAAGCAATCCATTTCTGGTCACTTTTTGGATTGCTTCGTCGGCTACGCCTTCTCGCAATGACGTTGGGTAAAGCATTTCCGTCATTGCAAGCAAACGTATGTGAGCGTGGCAATCCAGAAAGTGACCAAAAATGGATTGCTTCGTCGGCTTACGCCTCCTCGCAATAACGAAGTTTTAAAATATAAGAACCTAGTTAAGATAACTTAAGACCTATCATGGAAATTATCATAGTTGTAATAAAGAAAATTCGCATGGCAGAGTAGGGCTCATTAAAATACACTATTCCTACTAATACTGTTCCTACCGATCCGATACCAGTCCATATAAGATAAGCAGTACCAAGAGGTAGTTTATCCAGAGTTTTACTGAGATAAACAAAACTTAATATTGAAAAACCAATAAAAGCTATAATAGGTTTTATTTTGGTAAAACCATCCGACAATTTCAACGATATAGAAAAACCTATTTCAAATAATCCGGCAAATATAAGGAGAATCCAAGTTGCTAGCATATTGTTACCTTTGTTTAATCTGTCCTGATGATTTGTTATTTTGCGAAGATTTTTTACTAGGCAAGTTAGGCTGTACCTGAGTTTTTATTACATTTAATTTGTTATATTTTTGGTTAGCTACAGACTTTATATCACTATTTAATAGATGTTCTTTGGCGGCATTATACTCCACTGATTGCTGTTTGGTCAAAAATTCTTTATTATTTTTTAACAAATTAGTTTTTAGAGTAGTAATTTTCTGTTCTTGCTCACTCATGGATTTATCAGCACTGAGAATCATCCCACCAATCTTCTCTCCTATTTTGGGAGCATACTCTATTGCTAGAATAGAAGCCGGTACTACCATAAAAGCAAATGTGGCACCAGCTGTTGCAACACTAATAGCTCCAACTGCTAAAACACTAATAGCAGTTATAATCCTGCTAGTTGCTTGTTTAAATATTTCTATTTTCTTATTATGCTTTGCTGCGATGTTTACTACTCTATTAATTTCTAATAGAATATTAGCACTTACCTCTTGGGAGTTTTGATATTTTTTTACCGTATGCATTACCGTTGTACGAAATATTTCTGGTTCAACTTGGATAAAATTTGTTAATTCATAACTATTTTTTGCTGCCAACAAATCTTTTATCACTTGTTTTATTACTCCCCTTTCTTCAGAATTTGCCTCACCAAAATTTGTATTTATTAGTGTATCAATTACTATATCTTCTGATTTGTTTAGAATATTATCACTATCCTGATAGTCTACTGCATCCGTAGAGATTGCTACCGAAAATAACATTAAAACTGTTGAGAAACTATCATCAGTAATAACTTTCTGACCAAAAAAAGCCCGTAATTTACCAATACAATTACTTATATGAATCTTAATTTCAGGTGTTGATTTAAGTCTAATTTCGTAATCAATGGCTATTATATTAGCAAGTGTTAAACATGCTTGTTTTGTTATATTATTAATTAACTCTTCACATATGCTTTTTCTGCATATAGAAATATTTGTACTGTTGAAGATATCCATAATCTTATTTATTTGCTGTTATTTCTCTTATACGCATATTAAGTTTTGTAAAGATCATATCAGGAGTTCTTTCTGTTGATAGTTTATAAATAACCTTGGGCTCTAATACATCTTCTTTTTTGACGTCTATAGATAGTACAATAGTATTTTCCGGCATACAAGAGTATATTTCTTTTATAACTGTCAAGAAGGTTATAAAATCTTTAGTAGCGAATCTTATGTAAACATCATAGTTTTTTATCCTTATAGTATCTTGCTTTGTTCCCATCTCTGACCTAACGCCACTTAAGAATCTTTGTTTAATTGATATAGTAACCGGCTCATTTAGGTTATATTTTCTTGACAAACTATCAATTTTTGTTATTAACCTTGCTTGCTCTAAACAACTTTGTCTAGCAGAAATAGATAATAATTTCGAATATCTTGCATATGTTTCTAGTATTTTATGTTTTGAATTTATTATAGAATAGAGCTTTAACGTTTCTTGAGCTAGCAATTCTTCGGTGTGGTGATTCTTGGCAATCGACTCTATATAATCTTTATTAAGACTTTGCAGCAACCATAAAATCGTAGAAATACACAGACAACATATAACAAACTTAAAAAATATAACATTTTTTAGATGAATAATAAAATTTTTAAGCATCTTTTATCCTTTCTTTTTAGTAATAATAACCGATGCCGGTATTGCCACTCTATTAGGTAAATCTAATATTTGATCAGTAAATATTGTAAAATTAATATCCCTATTGCTAAATATTTCACTAAAATTCGCAATTTTTTGTTCTAAGAGCTTAGTAGCCTCTTCAACTGACATATCACTAGCGATAAATTTTAATGACATATCGATTTGTATATATTGATTAGATGATGATAGCGTATTATCTAGATCTAATCTTTGCCATTTAATCTCTTCTAGGTGCAGATCAGGTGGTAAACTTGTTAAAAACTTTTCTAACAAATCAAATGGTATTGGTACAGGCATTTGCAATAATGATTCAAAGACATATAAGTCAGCTAAGTTAGTGGCATTTTGAAGATATGGGTAAGTTTGTTTAACATTATAATAATCTTGTTCAGCACTAAAATAATGTGAATTTAAAAGATCAAATTTTTTGTAATTTGCTACGGTTTTAATTTTGATAACAAATGCGGCAGATATCAATATTATTACTATAGTAATAAGTGGTTTAAAAACTAAAGAGCTGATAATATTGAGTTTGGCTATCGATTCTAAGTATTGGTTAGAGGCTAGAAAGCTTTTGTGTTCATTAAATAATTTGACAATCATATTATCTGAAAATTTGTTATTCTTACCTAATATATCACTGGACTTACATATTACTGGATGTCCACCAAAACTGGATTGTTTTAACAGCAACTTTAAATTTTGGTCTACTATGAGAATTATACAAACTTTAAAGGCTAGACTATCAATATAACTTTTACAAGATATCAAACAATCTTCCACTTCTTGTTCGATGATCCCCTGAACATATAAGTCCGATCTATCAGCTGGATAGTCAAATGTTTGTTTTGAGATTATATTACCTTGGTGTTTAACAACAAGTTTAATACCACTGGTAT
This sequence comes from Rickettsia sp., assembly GCA_031254535.1. GTDB lineage: Bacteria > Pseudomonadota > Alphaproteobacteria > Rickettsiales > Rickettsiaceae > Tisiphia. The sequence goes on along the minus strand of JAIRUG010000073.1, from coordinate 11,154 downwards.
TTAAAATACATACAAAAATTTGTAAATATTCACTATACTTATTATTTTCAACATTTTTTACAATTTTATCGATAATTGTTTGCAACTCTAAAGCTAAAAAATAAACCCCTCCAAACTTTTGGGTATTACTTGCCAGCAGATTCTCAAGTAGTGTACTTGAAGGAGGAATATAAGGGGTAGATACAAGCAAAGTATTCCATACCTCACTAGGTCTGGTATTGATGTTATAGACAGTGTAACCGACTATATGATCTGCAGAAAAATACTCCTCAATAAACTTTTCCACAGGATTGGTTTTTACTATTGAATGTAGTACAGGTACTAGTTCATGGCGTAATTGACATTCCGAACCACTTAATAAGAAAAAAACATAATACTTTTTGAATTTACTAAAAAATTCTTTATAAGAGTCTAAATTATCTTGGTTTTCTGCAGGTATAAATAAACTATCTACAATTTTATTGTGTATCAAAGCACAAAGAAATGTACCTTTATCTCCTATCAGGATAATAATATTTTTTCTGTACAAAAAATATGCTATAAATTTGTGCAGCCTTTTTATAAAAACTTGTACTTTTGGTAGATTGAATATATTAACCATAAATTACTACTTAACTTATATTTAGTTAGATGAAAAGTTTATTATAGCAGGTTTATAATCCTTCCACTAAGTATCTTTAGTATTTTTTTATAAGAATTTAAGTTGCATTAAATTTTCTAAATAACGCGAGTTGCCAATTAAAACGTCATTGCGAGACCACGTAGTGGTCATGGCAATCCATATTCATTAGATTGCTTCGTCGCCACTAAAGTAGCTCCTCGCAATGACGTTTTAATTGGCAACTCGCGTTATATTAAAGAAAATAATTTCTATTATTTTATGCAATTTAAAGCATTTTTTTACTTAGTGGCAGAAATTTTTGTGGTATATTGCTTAACAAAGAGTGAGAAATAATAGACTTATTTGCAATGAGCTTAAAAAATTGAAAATATGATGTATCCAGCAGTAAGATTAAGAAGAAATAGAAAAACTCGGTGGCTACGAGAATTAGTAGCGGAGAATAGGCTTAGCGTCAATGATTTGGTGCTAGCATTATTTGTTGTTGAAGGTGAGAACCAGTGTCAGGAGATTATCACCATGCCTGGTATATATAGGTTGTCTATTGACCAAGTAGTATTGACGGCTAGACAAGCTTATGAGAATGGTATAAATGCAATAATACTCTTCCCTTGTATAGATGCAAAATTAAAAAGTGAAAATGCGGATGAAGCATATAATCTAGATAATTTAATGTGTAGGACTATACGAAGTATCAAAAATGCTAACATCGATATTGGTATAATATGTGATGTGGCACTAGACCCTTATACTACGCATGCCCATGATGGTATTTTACATAATGGTTATGTAGATAATGATAAAACGGTTAAAGCTTTGTGCAACCAAGCTTTAGTTTTAGCAAAAGCTGGGGTAGATATTGTAGCACCATCTGATATGATGGACGGTAGGATTATGGCAATACGTCAAACACTAGATTCAGAAGGGTTTATTAACGTTAATATACTATCTTACGCTGCAAAATATGCTTCGAATTTTTATTCGCCATTCAGAGATGCCTTAAACAATAATAAGGCAGCTTATTTAAATAAAGCGACCTATCAGATGGATGTACGAAATAGCAGAGAGGCTATGTTAGAGATAGAACATGATCTGGCTGAAGGGGCAGATATGATTATGATAAAACCTGGTATGATGTTTTTGGATATTATATCACAAGCGGCAAATAGCTTTAATACTAATATATTTGCCTATCAGGTAAGCGGTGAATATGCTATGTTGAGACTTGCTGCAGATGCTAATGCCTTAAATTGGCAGGCGGCTCTAATAGAATCATTGGTATGTTTTAAGCGTGCTGGTGCTAGTAGCATTGTTACTTACGCAGCATTGGAAGTAGCACAAATATTGAAAGGACAATCTATCAATATTATAAAATAAATAACCTAAAGAAGAATATAATGCAAAAGAAACGTCATGCTAATATTATCATAGGAACTATTATAGTAGTGGGGCTATTGATAACTATTATGTCACTTTATCTTTGGTTATCCGTTGATACATCGCAGAAACCTCTTGCTGGCAGAGGAGGGGGCTATAATGACGATGTGCAAATTGGTGGAAAGTTTGAGCTAACTGAGCAAGATGGTAAGATTTTTAATAGTGATAGTTTGAAAGGAAAATTGAGTTTAATTTATTTTGGTTTCACTTATTGTCCTGATATTTGTCCTACTTCTTTGCAAAAAATAACGGAGGTCATTAATACTCTTGATAAGTATAAAATTGCTGTTGAATTCGTTTTTATTACTATTGATCCAGAACGTGATACTTCGGATGTCCTTAAGGAATATTTAAAGCATTTTAATCCTAAATTTATTGGTTTAGCAGGTAGCAAACAACAGATTAAAGAAGTGGCTGATAAGTTTAAGGTGTATTATGCTAAAATAGATACTAATAGTGAAGATTATATGTTAGATCACTCTTCTTTTGTTTATTTGATGGATAGACAAGGGAAATATGTAAAGCATTTTTACTTAAATAGTTCAGCTCAAGAGATTATAGAATTTATTAGAATAATGGAACAAAACCAAAAAAGATATTAAGATGAATTACTTACTAGTTTCATACCTGTTTGCTTTCTTAGCTCTTGGCTTATTGTTAGTAACAAGTTGGCTAGGTTATAAGAAGATTAAGGTTAGGTTAGTTAATGCAAAAAAAGGTGAAAAATAGATTGAAATTTATATTATTTTACCTATTATGCAGTGCCGGGGGAGTATATATGATATTATATAATCTTGAGGATAATATAGTATTTTTTTATCCTCCATCAAAAATTAATGAGTTAAAACCTGGCAAAGAATTTAGGGTAGGGGGGTTAGTTAAAGTAGGTTCAATTAAAAAAATTACTGCCGATAAAGTGCATTTTGTTATTACCGATGACATTAAAGACCTAGAAATATCTTACCAAGGGATTTTACCTGCTTTGTTTTGTGAGAATCAAGGAATAATAGCTGTAGGTAAGCTATTAGACAACATATTCATAGCTCGTGAGTTGTTGACTAAACATGATGAGAATTATTCTCCAGCCCAGTATATATATTCGAATGAAGAGTTGATAGACAAAGATGGGAGCATAAAACTTAAGTAATATGAACATACTAACAAATAAGTGATCGTTCACGGATTTTTAAGAAAGTTGATTGGTTAATTGCTGACAAGGACTTAAATGTTGGAGTTTTGACGATGCAAAAAGGGACTTGATATGTTCTAAAAATCTGTTACCCTTTGTTGAATACCAAAACGTTTTGATGTTTCTGCAAAACTTAATCCCTTCTTTTTCTTTTATCTTAAATACTTTCTTTAGAAAATCTATTGAATATGTCATAATGACATCATTATATCCTATTATGGATTGCTTCGTCGGCTACGCCTCCTCGCAATGACGCCGGTTATTTTTCTGCAATTTTTAAATTGCCATGGGGGTTATGCGTAAGGTGAGTTATATCACATTTTCAAGATATAAGAGCCTAGGCAAATTAGAAAGATATTTTCCCTTCCAAAGCTCCTGATAAATAATAGGGTCAATGTTTCCACCTGATATAAGTACTAAAACTCTCTTAGGTTTTGATTGTTTCTTTAACCAATTGACTACTCCAACCATATTTAAAGCACATGATGGTTCACAGGCAATTCTCAGCAAATGAATCAACCAAGCTGTCCAATAATATATAGAATGTTCATCAGCAAGAAAGAAATCATCAAGTTTATTTAGATAATTAAATGTACGTGGTGAAACTGCTAAAGTACGCAAACCATCTGCTACAGTATTTGGTGAGTCAGTAAACTTATATATTGAACCTTGTTTAATCGATAAGAAAGCATCATTGGCATTAAGCGGCTCTGAACCTATCAGTAAGCTGGATGGAGATAGTAATTCTTTTGCCAAATATGCTCCAGAAAGCAACCCCCCACCTCCACAAGAAGCAAAGATGGCATCTGGACTAAATCCTAGTTGTTGCAATGCTTCATAACACATAGTACCAGCACCAGCTATACTCGAATCGCTATTGGAAGGATGCAAATAGTAGAAATCATTTTCTATATCCTCCTTTGCTTTATCTTCTGCCACTTGTCTAGTGTTAGTCAGTATAACCTCTGCTCCGTAATATTTTGCTGTTTGTTGTTTAATTGGAGAGGTATTTTGGGGTAAATAGATTCTTGCCTTAAGGTTAAGAGTTTTTGCTACCCAAGCAAGACCAATTCCATGATTACCTGTACTATATGCAACAATTTTATCTGGCAAACGCTCTTGTTCTTGCAACTCTAATAAATGGTTTAATACCCCTCTAACCTTAAATGCTCCAGTTTCTTGTAATGAATCTACTTTAAAAAAAATTTTATGACCAAGCATTTTATTCAAAATTTCAGATTGAATTATTGGAGTCAAATGAAGATATTGTTTTACCCTATTACTTGCTATTGATATTATATTGGAAGGTTGAAGCGATGAATGCATATATAAACTAAATGTAGCTTGAAATCATAGTAAGACGGCATTATATAGCTACCATCCTATTTAGTATATAAATTTCTTAAGGTTTTTAATATGACAAATAAAGAAAAATTACCCCTACTCGCATTAAAAGACATGGTGATATTTCCCGGTATGGTTGCTCCTGTATTTATTGGTAGGGCTAAGTCTCTAAAAGCCTTATTTGACACTAAAATAATAGATAATAATAGATATATATTATTGGTGTTACAAAAACAACAAGATCAAGATACTCCAGATATTCAAGATCTCCATTCTACAGGGGTAATTGCTAAAATTATACAAACAGTAAGATTACAAAATAATGCAAAAATTCTAGTTGAGGCAATCCATAAGGTTAACCTGCATAACATCACTAATAAAGAAATATTTGAGGCTGAATACAGTATATTACATGATGAAGAAGTAATTGATGTAGAAGCTTTAAAAGCTTCCACATCAAATGTTATTGAACTATTTACAAAATATACTAAGGCTCATAAAAAAATTAATCCAGAAATAATAGAAACGATAGCTGCTGAAATAGCCAAAAATCCAACAGATTTTAGTTATGTCACTAATGTACTGGCTTCTTATTTGACTGCACCATTACTAATAAAGCAAACTTTGTTAGAGGAAACAAAACCTCAATCACGAATTAAAACTATAATAGATACATTAACATCTAGTATGGCTCAAATGGATGCAGAGCAAGCTTTACAGCTGCGAGTAAAAAAACAAATTGAAAAAACTCAGCGTGATTATTACTTGCACGAACAAATGAAAGCTATACAAAAAGAACTCGAACATGATAAATCTGATTTCTCTGATATAGAAAAAAAGATTAAAACCTTAAAACTCTCAAAAGAAGCAAAAGAAAAGGCTGAGGCAGAACTAAAAAAGCTAAAGCTTATGAATCAAATGTCAGGTGAATCATCAGTTGTCCGTAATTATCTTGATACATTATTAGCTATGCCATGGGGGAAATTTGATAATAGTAAAACTGATGTCAATAAAACTAGAGAAATTTTGGATCGTGATCACTTTGGTCTTGAGAAAGTAAAGGAGCGTGTTATTGAATATTTAGCAGTGTTACAACGTTCTAAAAAAATTAAAGGACCTATACTATGTTTAATCGGCCCACCAGGAGTTGGGAAAACCTCATTGGTCAAATCCATTGCTGAAGCAATGGGTAGGAAATATACTAAATTTGCTCTTGGCGGTATTAGAGATGAATCGGAAATTAGGGGGCATAGGAAAACATATCTTGGTTCTATGCCAGGAAAAATCATAAATCTAATTAAAAAAGTTAAAACTAATAACCCAGTTATGTTATTAGATGAAATTGATAAAATGGGTTCTGATTTTCGAGGTGATCCAGCTTCTGCTTTACTTGAAGTATTAGACCCTGAACAAAACAGTAATTTCGTTGATCATTATTTAGAAGTAGAATATGATTTATCAGAGATAATGTTTATTGCAACAGCTAATTCTTATAATTTACCCAGAGCTCTACTAGATCGTATGGAGATCATTAATATTTCTGGTTATGTTGAAGAAGAAAAATTACAAATTGCTAAAAATTATTTAATACCAAAGCAATTAAAAATGCATAAAATAAAGAAAAATGAGCTAACTATTGATGATGGAGCAATTTTAGAGTTAATCAGATATTATACCAAAGAATCAGGGGTAAGATCGCTTGAGAGAGAAATTGGCTCTGTTACAAGAAAGGTATTGCAAAGAATTTTGAGTAACAAAAAAATAAAAAGTATACCAATTTCATCTACCAATCTTGAAGAATATTTAGGAGTTAAGAAATATGATTTTGGTTTAGCTGAAAAAGAAGATCAAATAGGCAGTACTACGGGACTTGCTTATACAGAAGTTGGTGGGGAATTATTGACCATTGAAGCTTTATCATTCCCTGGCAAGGGCGATATTAAAACTACCGGCAAACTTGGAGATGTAATGAAAGAGTCCGCTCAGGCAGCTTATAGTTGTTTTCGCTCTAGAGCTAATAGCTTTGGACTGAAATATGAAGATTATAAAGATCTTGATATCCATTTGCACGTACCGGCTGGAGCAATTCCAAAAGACGGACCATCTGCTGGATGTGCAATATTTACCACTATTGTTTCACTTATGACCAAAATACCGGTAAAAAGAACTGTGGCGATGACTGGAGAAATAACCCTAAGGGGCACAGTATTACCAATTGGAGGACTAAAAGAAAAATTATTAGCTGCCAGCCGAGGTGGTATACAAACGGTGATAATACCTAAAGATAACGTCAAGGACTTAGAAGATATTCCACTGAATATAAAGAAGAGCTTAGAAATTTTATCAGTATCAAATATAGATGAGGTGCTAAAATTAGCTTTGGTCAATAATAATTTTACAGTTGTAGCACTTAACATATAGGCCAATATTAGTTATAATAATAGATATAATAAATTTTATAATAGCAATATGGCATCACCATATTACGACTTACGTTCTAGAGTTATAGACCATTATAAGAAATACAAGAAAGTAGCTCTTACATGCAAGACCTTTAAAATTAGTCGGTCAATAATCTATGAGTGGATTAGATTAAAGAAACAAACTGGAGATATAAAGGCAAAGGAAGGATAGCAGAAAGGGTATGGTCATAAAATCCCTAATTTATCAGCGTTTTGTTGTTTAGTAGAAGAAGACAGTTCGTTAACACTTACAGAAATAGCAAAAGAGCTAGATAATTGTAAGTATAATGACTATCAGTCGAGCTTTAAAGAAACTCAATATTACTCGAAAAAAAGACATATGCCTATAAAGAAATAGATGAAGGAAAGCGACAAGACTCTCTCAGTGAATTAGGTCTGTGAACAAAATTTTAATTATTCTATTTATGACTCTGTTTGCATCTGTCATTGCGAGGAGCCACTTTAGTGGCGACGTGGCAATCCAGAAAAGTGGTTAAGAATGGATTGCTTCGTCGGCTTACGCCTCCTCGCAATGACGGATATATGCAACACACCGTCATTGTGAGGAGCCACTTTGTGGCATTGATGCAATCCAAAAATTAGAATAAATCTGGATTGCTTTGTCGTGTTTCACTACTGCTCACAATGACATTTAAGTGGAGTATACATATCATTAATATTGTCAATAGAACCTAGCAAAACTTACGCTATATAAGGTTATAAATAGCGTAAAGAGGGTAAACGGAGCTGCTGTTGCATATGCTCTTAAAAACCCTAACTTTATTTGATAAACCGTCTTACCTATTTTATGTGCAGTTTTTTCAGTCCATTATATGTCTAAACAAATGCACTAAAGGTAGTCCTCTTACTTGCCTTGTGCTACGCATGTGGCTAATGCACTATATGCTTGCTCTGGGGTTAGTTTTAGTATCTCTGGCAATTTTTGTAAACACTGCATAAATTTGCCAGGGTTTTTCTCATAGAGACCAACAAATTGGTTATTGTTAGAATCTATGGCGTTAAGCATTTGCGGCGTTTTAGTATATAGTTTAAACAAAACGCAACCATCATTGTAGCTCATTACCGCTAACAATTGTGCCATTGGTCGTGAGGTTTGGAAATGATGCCAATCTATCGAAGTGTTCCATTTGCCGCCCCAGACGCTAAAACCGTTTTGTGCGAAAACGTTGATGATTGTTTCGCTCATTCCTGGTCTAATATTGGTCCTGTTCATATATGCTGAGCCCGCTGCTGGCATGACAGTAATCGCTCCTGTTTGCTCTACATCCTTAGCAAAAGATAGGTAAGGATTTTGGATTGTGTTGATGTCAATGGCAAGACCTAGGAATGGATAGACACCGGACCACCACCAGTAATCACCCGGCAGTTAAAAGACGAGGTGTTATTATCAGCCATACTTTTATCATCATCGCCGTCATAGTGCTCAAGGGGTATTGCCTTAGCAATTGGGAATTTGTTGGCATATGAGTTCTTTTAATATCGCCACTACGCTCTCTGCCACAACGTCGAACACGATTATTTGTCCAGTGTTATGCTCTATGCTATTGAAGTTGTAATACGGAAATTTAACCAACCTTAACCTAGCCAAAGCCACAGGGCACCCTTGGTGCCAGACTTCTTCTCGATCATCTGTTGTTTGGCGGTTTCTGATAAAGGTTCGATAGTAAAACTGGTGGCAAGAGCAGCATTACTTATTTGCAACAAGGTCATAAAAAAAATAAATAGCTTAACTAATTTATACATGATGTTATCCTCTAACTTATGTTATACTAATAGTAGTATACTTAATAACTATTTTAAGTTTTAAAAGACTCATCCGTTTATAACGGATATTTGTATATTTCTCCAGTAATAACTTTGACAGTTTAAGTATACCAATTACTATAAAACTTATCCAGGTTTAGGCGAATTCTTTTTGTCCTTTCAGCGACAATTATGAAATATATTGTGCTTACTGTGGCAGCAAAGTCATCATTGATAACCACGTAATCATAGAATTTCGCATGTTCTATTTCCTTGGTTGCTTCTGGGTACGTAGTTCTTATTGCCTGCTGGCTATCTTGACCATGCCTGCGGATACACTCCACAACTGTTGAAAATTCGAATTCTACTCTGTGCCGGGTTATTAATTCTTCTTTTTGTTGCTCTGTTAATATTTTCCTCATCTCTGTTTATTTTCTATATTCTTTTTTCCTTGTCAATTCTTGCTTTCATAGCAGTATACCTCATGTACGCTGCGTGTGCTCTGCTCGCCCCTCATTTTCAAATCCAATCCTCCAAATCATTTGAGTATATAGCTAGACTTTTGACGAAGCGACTTAGTTAGCCCTCTAGTTTTTTTATAACGATGGTAGAATCTGCCTGCTTAGTGATTTTTTCAATTTTCAATCTAGCGGCTTGTAGTTTTTTTTCACAGTGATCTTTTAGTAAAACTCCTCTTTCAAAGCTACTAATTGATGAATCTAAACTTTCCTCACCAGCATCAATTCTTTTTACAATTTCTTTTAGTTCAGCTAAGGCAGCTTCAAAGCTCATATTTTCAATAGATGTTAAGTCTGGCATTGCGGCTTCCCCCTTATTTGTTGTTTTCATTCAACCTAGTTCCTAACATATTTTCTATCTAGTTCGTTATATAACCTATAAATTGCCATCTCACGATCTTTAATCTTTTTACTAGCAATTTTTAGTAATCGCTCTGACGATTCTTCAGTTAACTGAATTGATGAATGTAGCTGGTCAGCAAGCTTTTTCAGTGATTCCTGAATTTCTATAAAAGATTTTTGTAATTGCACTTTAATCGATATAGAAGAATTTTCAAGCTCATTAAGTTTTACATACACATGTTCTACCAGCTGATTAATTTTATCTTGCAGTAAATTTAATTTCTGTTTCCTTCCTTCTATTAGGTAGTCACTTGTTTCATTTTTTTTGGTTTGTATTCTAATTTCAGGCGTAACTTCTAAATTCCAAGCTAGTCCTAATTTACTCATCATGTATATTATCCATTTATGGACATCAAAATGATACCACTTAACGCCATTACGGTAATCTGATGGAAAGGCATGATGGAAATTATGCCAATTTTCACCTAATAAGAATAATGCCATCCACCAAATATCTCCGGCAGTACCTTTGTAATATTTTTTGCTACCAACGAAATGGCATAGAGAATTTACGGAAAAAGTTGCATGTTGTTGCAGTGCCCTACCTATACCAATAAACAAGAAACCAGCATAAGCAGAGGTGAGAGTTCCACCAATCAAATAGCCTATTAATGCGGGCATTATAGTATTCATGAATATAGATATTCTCCAGTAATACTTTAATTGCCATCTCAGCAATTTATTTTTACCAAGTTTAACCATAGTAATTCGGTCAATGGACTTATAACTTCCATCAATGATCATCCATCCAATATGTGACCATAAAAATCCTAAAATTCTATTTTCAAACTTTAGTGGGCTGTGCGGATCTTGATCTTTGTCAGTAAAACTATGGTGTTTATAATGATTTGATGCCCAAGACAAGACTGGTCCTTGTAAAGTAGCGGCTGACATCATAACAAGAATAAACTCCACCACCTTATTTGTTTTAAAGGCATGATGTGACCATAGCCGATGTAATCCAACACCAACAGCAATATTAGAACCATAATAGCCAGCTACCAACAAACCTATCTCAAATACGCCTATCTTATGGCTAGCGTAGTATTTTATAACCAAACATGAAAGTACAATTGGGTATATAATAAGCACAAAGAAAATGGGCCAAACGATTCTTTTTAGCATATATCTAATTTTTAATTAAATAAAATTCTTGGACACTATTGTAGCATATTATGTTGCAATTACAATATCATATTACATTTTACGCTTCCATAATTTATTAAACATATAGCTTAATCAAAGAAAATGGCGACAAGAGGAAGAAAATTATAGTATAAATATAGAGAGAAAAAATATAGTATAGCTTAACTAGATAATATGGCGACATCAGCTAATGCTGCCCAAACTGCCTGAAAGAAATCAGAGAAATTACCAGCACTTTTCCTGCTCTGCTGCTTAATTTTAAACCAGTAATGC
>JAIRUG010000099.1 GCA_031254535.1 Rickettsia sp. | reverse complement strand
GCAATGATGGAGTAATGCTAGTCGTGTTAGCCATAGATTGTAATTGGTTTTTATACAACGCGAGTTGCCAATTAATTGTATTGATAAAAGCTGTATTTGAAGGCATTTATATGTAAAACTTTGTTACAAACCTGAATTACGGATTAGTTTTCTTACATTTAACAAAATAGGGAAGAATCCATAATCGTCATCACGAGCCCTAGTAACGGTGGCGTGGTGATCCAGGATAAACAGCGGAGCTGTTTTTTATCATTAAACACTTACGTGTTTTTCTGGATTGCCACGTCGCCGCTTCCAGCGGCTCCTCGCAATGACGTTTTAATTGGCAACTTGCGTTATACAACAAAGCCCATTAATTTCTTGATTTCAATCATAGTTTTAGCAGCGGTAATTCTAGCTTTATCTGCTCCGTTATGTAGTGTACTTACTAGATAGTCCTGGTTTTTCATTAGCTCTACATATTTAGTATTAATGGGAGTTAGAGTTGTGATGATAATATCAGCCAGATCATCCTTAAATTTGGCAAAACCGGCATTTTGGTATTGATCAACTATTTTATCAACATTAGTACTAGATAAACTACAATAAATATCGATTAAATTGCTGATTTCTGGTCTATTTTGAGGATCATAACTGATTTCAGTTAAATGATCTGTTTTAGCTTTTTTAATTTTTTGGTAAATTTGATCCCTACTATCATTTAAATTAATACGAGATAAATCAGATGGATCAGATTTACTCATTTTTTTACGACCATCTTTTAAGCTCATTATTCTTGATGAACCTTGAATTAATGGTTCAGGTAATTTTAGGATATCCCGATTGAATTTCCTGTTGATAATAGCTGCAATATCTCTTGTAAGTTCTAAATGCTGTTTTTGATCATCGCCGACAGGCACTATATCAGCATTATATAATAATATATCAGCAGCCATCAATACTGGGTAAGACAATAATCCTAAACTAGCAGTTTCCTGGTCTTTCCCAGCTTTGTCTTTAAACTGAGTCATGCGTTTAAGCCAACCAAGTGGAGTAACACAATTTAATATCCAAGCAAGTTCAACATGTTCCTTCACCATACTGTGTACAAATATAGTGGTTTTCTCCGGCATAAGTCCTGTTGCTATATATATAGCAACAGTTTGCAATATAGAAGAGTTTAGTTCTATAGGTGAACGGTCTATAGTAATAGTATGCAAATCGGCTAAAAAGAACAAGCAATTATACTCATCCTGAATCTTAGACCAATTAACAATTGCCCCGAGATAGTTTCCTAAATGCAGAGCTCCAGTTACTTGACATCCGGATAGAGCTGTTTTTTTCATTTAATTTCTCCGAATAATTATATTATGGATAGAAGTAATATTATGTGTTATTATATCCATCCATTATTAACAAATGAGTTAATCAACTATGTTTTGGCGTTTAAGAGTATTAACATTTTATGCACTACTTACTACATTTACCATTACATTTTTCCTTATATGTTACATACCAGTAACATTTTTCAATGTCAACTATTATACAAGATACAGGATAGGGTTTATTTTTTCCTATGTATTTATTTGGCTGGCTAGAATCTCTTGTGGTTTAAAATACCAAGTTGTTGGTCTAGATAAATTGCCTTCATCTCCTTCCATAGTATTGTCTAATCACCAATCATGTTGGGAACAAATATTTGTACAATTAATTATACCTGAACATTCTTGGGTATTAAAAAAAGAGTTATTTAATATCCCATTATTTGGTTGGGGATTGGGAATGGTTAAGCCAATTGCTATAGATCGTAATGCCAATATCTCGGTTGGTCAAATTTTAAGAGAAGGACAGGAAAAGATAAAAAGTGGTTTATGGTTGGTTATCTTTCCTGAATCTACTAGATTTAAACCAGAACAAAATGCTAAATTTAAACCTAGTGCAGTAAAATTAGCCTCATTGGCAAAAGTACCGATAGTGATGATGGCTCACAACGCAGGGGTATACTGGCCAAAGGGTTTTTGGATTGAGAAGCCAGGTGTAATCCAAGTAAAAATTATTGATGTTATCCCTGTAGAGGAAATAGAGCAATCTGATGTTCGACAGCTTACTGAAAAGATAGAGCAGGTGATTAATACCGAAAAACAAATATTATTTGAACAAACTTAAAAAAATAAACTTGGTCGTTCATGGATTTTTAAGAAAGTTGATTAATTAATTTCTGGCAAGAGTTTAAGTGTTGGAGTTTCAACGATACAAAAAGGGATTTTGTACGTTCTAAAAATCTGTCACCCTTATTGACTACATAAAAACGAATTCTTTCTGTATTTTACATAATGCTTTATTTGCCGTTCAACATGATTATTGGTCAGTTCCATTCCTGCATTATCTACAAACGTTCACATCATATCAAGTGACTTCAAGATATATATTAGACTTCTTTCATAACTCTACTTCTGCTGGTAATTTGTGTGTCGATCCGGTACTCGAATCCTCACGTACATTTAAGTATAGCTTAACCAGATAATATGGCGACATCAGCTAATGCTGCCCAAACTGCCTGAAAGAAATCAGAGAAAGGGACTGTTGAAAGAAGAGATAGGTATGGTATAATGAAAAAAAAGAAAA
>JAIRUG010000087.1 GCA_031254535.1 Rickettsia sp. | reverse complement strand
GCTTGCAGTACCATCTTCTAATTGCTTAACCATATTTATTGTCCTTTGTTTAAGTTATATTTTGACAGTAATTTTTTCTCTGTCTCTTTGCAACTTACACAAAATATATGACAGACTCCTTATAATTTCCTAGGATCATTGCATCTAATAGTGGAGTTGTTTTTAAGATAGTCTGCTATTAGATGCAATGCAAGAAATCTGTGAGCGTTCACGGAAAAAAAGTTAAAGTACAAGACGTCATTGCGAGAAGGCGTAGCCGACGAAGCAATCCATTTCTAATCATTTTTTGGATTGCCGCGTCGCCGCAAAGCGGCTCTGAGCCATGACGCTTGGCGAGTAGATTTTTTATTTAGCAAAAAAACCGTGAACGCTCACAGAAATCTATTCCCTCATCTTACCATGAATATATAAATCATAAGCTATCTGATAAAAACTAATGGCTTCCTCTACTAAACTAGGAATATTCTCAATTTCTATTTTATCTTCACCAACTAATTTATAAGTTTTTGCTTGCTCCTGTGGGCGTAAGATAACTAAATGATTATCCTTCATAAAACCAAGCAATTGGTAAGTGCTAATAAAGGCTCTGTTTGCTGGCATATTTAATATATCTTGACCAAAAAATTTACTATTATACGAAAATTTTAATAATCCCAAAATAGTAGGAACAATGTCAATTTGACTTGCCAAACTATCAACTATTTGTGGTTTTAATATATTAGGAGCATATATTAATAGAGGTATGTGATATTTATTAATTGGTAAATCAGTTTTACCAGCACTTGATGCACAATGGTCAGCCGTAATAACAAAGATAGTATTCTCAAACCAGGGGTGAGTTTTAGCTAATTCAAGAAACTTACCAATAGCATAATCAGTATATTTAACAGCTGCATTACGTCCACCACCAGATGGCAGATCAATTTTACCTTTGGTGAAAGTATAAGGACGATGGTTAGAGGTAGTCATAATTAATGAGAAAAAGGGTTTGCCTTCTTTATAATTTTGATCAGCTAACTCTAGTGATTTTATTAATATATCCTCGTCAGCTACTCCCCAAATATTGGAAAAACTTATTTCATTGGATTTTAGATTACCTCGATCAACTATATTATAACCATTACCATGAAAATAATTCTGCAAATTATCAATGTAACTATAACCACCGTTTATGAAGTTAATAACATAACCTTCATTCTTAAAAATAGTACCTATATTAAATAGTGATTGGTTCTCAGGTCTACGGATAATGGAAGAACCAGGAGTTGGTGGTACTGATAAAGTAATAGCTTCCAAACCTCTTACTGTTCTAGTTCCTACTGCATATAGATTGGTAAAAAATATGCTTTCATCAGCTAATCTATCTAAATTTGGAGTAATATTTTGTTGATTGCCAAATTTGCCCATGAATTCGCTACTAAGACTTTCCACGGTAATAAACATAATATTATATTTCTTACTATAGCTAACCTGATTAGTATTTATCCATAGTAAACTGGTGTCATTGCGAGGAGGCGTAAGCTGACGAAGCAATCCATTACTAGTTCCTTTTATGGATTGCTTCGTCGCTACTAAAGTAGCTCCTCGCAATGACGTATGTGAATTAGGGGGAATGTTAGTCGGGTTAGCTATAGTAGAAGAATTAGCTTTGATATAACGTGCTATAGTAGAGTCATCTGAGTATAGTTCTTCGTTTTCTGATAAACTAGTGCGAACAGTATCTAAAGCTTGTTTTTTATCAATTACTGGATAAAATTTATTATAATCTAAGCTATTATTAAAATAGGCAGAGAAAAACTCATATGGACCGTTTTTAGCAAGTTCGATAGCATATTTATTAGAATTAAAAGCAATTTTATTAGGGTTATAGAAATTAAAAGCAACTAGGCTAAGCAAAAATAGCATTATCGTGCAGAGAATATATTTCTTACTATTTATTATAGTACTTGCTTGATTAATTATGTATTTTCTAAAGAAAAAAACAATTAATAGTGTAATAACTATAATGCCTAGTAATATTTTTATATAAGGCAAAGATTCCTTTACAGTACCAATGATTTCATGGGTATAAATTAAATAATCTACCGCAATAAAATTAAATCTAACACCGAACTCATCCCAAAAGGTAATCTCGGCAATGGCAATAAATATTAGTAGAGCAATGGTACAGAAATAACCAACAAAACAACAGCTTAAATACAACAATTTATATCGAGCCAATAATTTATGGAAGCCAATGAGCAGCAGTAAAATTACTGGTAAAAAATAACAAAGAGATATTAGATCATTGAGACTGCCAATAACAAAAATTGATGCTAGATCAGATATGGTTATTTGTTGTTGCCATAAAGCGTATGAGCTTAATAGGCTGCGGGTAATAAACTGAAATATTAGATAAATTCTAACAATAGGAAAATGGAACAGTGTTTTTATCATCTAACAAGGTTTTTTAAATTATCGGAGATAATATCCTAACTTCAATTGCTAGGCAATTAGATTTAGGGGACATAAATACTAATTAGGTTAGCTATAAGCTAATATTTTTCAAATCATTTGAGTATATATGTTACAGCTTTTCCTTGACAAATGTTAAAGGTGGGATATTTTGTAGTTACATTAGTATACTTGAATGATTTTACTAAATTTGGAATATGATGGCGATGCTAAGAGGCTGTCGAAAACAATTAAAGTAATTCTATATTTGGCTCTGTTTATCTGCGAATAAACATGATTTTCTTGAAATAGGTACACTGTTCCTTTAAAAATCATATTTATTCTCGCCGAAAAATAGCTAAAAATATAATTAATTAGTTATCGCAGGCAACATCCTAGCCGTACAAAACATATGTGAACAAAGTATACTCAAGTGTTTTAAAGAATTGTTTTTTTAATATTAGGGATTAAGTAATATCACGTACCTCATGTACGCTGTACTCACTTGCTCCTCATTTTCAAATCCAATTCTCTAAATCATTTGAGTATATTTACGGAGTCAATTTTAAAACATTAGAGTAATATATAGAAAAATATTTGAGGTAATTACATATATGCCAAAAGCTAAAACAGCATCTAAAAATAACCCAACTTCCAGAGAGCAAGCTAAAGAGTATTTTCATAATGGACAAAAAATTAGACCAGTAAAACTTATATTCGGTAAGTTTTCTTTTTTGGCAGCAGAATATGAGGTCTCAGGAGATTTAGTAATTGGATCTGATGGTAAGGCATTACCTTGGAACAGAACAAAAATTTAACTTGAGATAGAATTTGGAAATAAGGTTATTGACCTTACATGTGAAAAGGTATATAAACTACCTGATCGTTAATACGGTTTGGGGATGTAGCTCAGGGGTAGAGCATCTGCTTTGCACGCAGAGGGTCGGGGGTTCGATTCCCTTCGTCTCCACCATTCTCCTATTTCGCTACATTTTATGAACATGTCGAACGGTGGACGCAAGGTATAGTCTAGCTTACAGCCGTTCAGTTCTAGGTTAGCAAATACGAAATTTAACAATTTACGTTTTTCTGTAGTAGTCGAACCTTTAAACGTTTCTAATGCCCCAGAAGCCAGTTCTAC
>JAIRUG010000041.1 GCA_031254535.1 Rickettsia sp. | reverse complement strand
GCGATTATAAAGATAGGTTACGTACCTTAATAAATGATAATTTCCAAACTATTACCGTTAACCATTTCTGCAACTCTTCAGGTTAATTGAGTATATTTTTAAAAGATTGCAATTTTTTTCATAAATTTTAGCTTTTTGTTCTGTCAGATACTTAATTTTACATAGCAAAAACGGTTAAGCGTTTCAAATTAAAACATATTGCATTCATAAATTCAGTAAATTGATTTTTTGCAATACCTATATATCTCAGTCGCTTATTATCTTGTGAAAACACCCTCAACATAAATTAATTTCGAGAATTGGTATCAATCCTATATGTTCCCTTAACGACAATATATCATAAAAATTAACTACACTAATAGATATATGCAAATTATTTGAAGAATTGTAATATAAGATAACCAGACTAGTGTTACAGCAAATTTACAAACGTCTATTAGCGAGGAGCGACGATAGTAGCATTAATGCAATCCATAAAAGTGATTAGAAGTGGATTGCTTCGTCGGCTCCCGCCTCCTCGCTAATAGCGGCGTAATGCTAATTGGGTTAGCTATATATTCATGATTGATAACCATCCGCTTTTATTGTTGCCTGAGCTGCAGCAATCCTTGCTATAGGGATACGGTATGGTGAACAGGATACATAATGCAAACCAACTTTATGAAAGAATTCTATAGAGTGGGGATCACCCGCATGCTCCCCGCATACACTAAGTTTTAATGTAGGGTTGTTTTTTAACCCACGTTTTATAGCAATTTCTATTAACTCCCCAACCCCTTCCTCATCCAATTTACTAAAAGGATCAAATGCAAAGATTTTTTTTTCCAAATAATCCGGAAAAAATGATGCTACATCATCTCGAGAAATGCCGTAAGTTGTTTGCGTTAAATCATTGGTACCAAAGCTGAAATAATCTACCTCTTCAGCAATTTCTCCAGCTTTTAAAGCAGCTCTTGGTAGTTCGATCATAGTACCAAGAGTAAAATCAAACTTGCATTTGTTAATATCTTCCATGTTAGTAATAACATCTTGTATATGTGTCTTTAAGATTTTTAGTTCATTAACATCACTAACTAAAGGAATCATTAACTCCAAAATAGTATTTATATTTTCTTCAACTTGTAATTCTCTGATAGCAGTAAGAATTGCCGTTATTTGCATTTGATAAATCTCAGGATAAGAAATACCGAGGCGACATCCTCTATGTCCAAGCATAGGATTCACTTCATATAGTGCGTGCAAACGTTGTTCCACAACAACTAACGGTAGATTCATCACATTTGCTAAGTTTCTTTTATCATCTTCTGTTGTTGGTAAAAATTCATGTAGAGGCGGATCAAGCAATCTGATATTTATGGCTTTACCTTGCATAATTTTAAATAATGCTTTAAAATCTTGAATTTGTAAGGGCAATAATTTACTAATCGCATGTTTCCTTCTTTCTATATCAGGTGCAATGATCATTTCTCGTACTAATGGAATTTTATCATGGTCAAAAAACATATGTTCTGTTCTACATAACCCAATTCCACTTGCCCCAAATTTTATGGAAACACCCGCATCTAAAATAGTTTCCGCATTAGCTCTAACTTGTAAAGTAGCAAATTCATCTGCCCAATCTAGAATTGTTTGAAATTCCTTAGTAAAATTAGGCTGAATCAATGGAACCTCCCCTAAGAAAATTTTTCCTGTTCCACCGTCTATAGTTATTAAGTCACCATAGTTAACGATAGTGTTACCTATTTTAAATATTTGTTTTTTTTCATCTATTACCACATCATTTGCCCCACAAACACAGGGTTTTCCTAGCCCTCTAGCAACTACCGCAGCATGTGAGGTCATCCCACCTCTGGCTGTCAAAATACCAGCTGAAACATACATACCACTTATATCTTCAGGGCTAGTATCATGGCGTACCAAAATTACTTTATGGTGATGCGACATTTTTTCTGCATCATAAGGAGAAAAAACTACTATACCAGTAGCAGCCCCTGGAGATGCTGGTAGTCCCTTGGCAATAGGGTTTAGAGTATTACTATAATCAATAGCCGTATGCAAAAGCTGAGTTAGCGATTCCGGATCTATACGCATTATTGCTTGTTGTTTAGAAATCAGCCCTTCTTGTACCATATCCGTGGCAATTTTAATACTGGCTAAAGCTGTTCTTTTAGCAGTACGTGTTTGTAAAATATACAAAACACCGTTTTGTATGGTGAACTCAATATCTTGTACCTCCAAGTAATGTAACTCTAACTTCTTACAAATTCCTTGTAATTGATCAAATATTTGTGGCATAACTATTTGCATTGAACAATCTGCATCATGCTTGTTTGACATAATAGGGCTTGGGGTTCTTGTCCCTGACACAACATCCTCACCTTGGGCATTTACTAGATATTCACCAAAAAGCTTATTTTCACCGGTTGCAGGACAACGAGAGAATACTACGCCTGTAGCAGAATTACTCCCTTGATTACCAAAAACCATTGACTGCACGTTAATCGCCGTACCCCAATCATCGGGTATATTATGTAACTTTCTATAAGTTACTGCTCTATCACCTGCCCAAGATTTTAAGACGGCTTTTATTGATTGTTCTAATTGTCTATATGGGTCAAAAAATGATTCATCACAATGATTAAAAATTATCTTTTTAAACTCTTCAACTATTATTCTTAAAAATTCTTCTGTAATTTCTTTTTCTTGATAAATATTACATTTAACCTTATGCATTTCAAATGCATTTTTAAATACACCATTTGAAATTGACAATACCATTGATCCGTACATTTCTAAGAATCGTCGATAGCTGTCAAGAGCAAAAATCTCATTTCCAGTAATATTTGATAGTGCATCGCAAACTTGATCATTATACCCAAGATTAAGTATAGTATCCATCATACCAGGCATGGAAGCTCTTGAGCCTGAGCGGACGGATAATAATAGCGGATTTTTATAATCACCAAAAATCTTACCAGTAGAGTTCTCCAGATTTTTAATAGCTATCACTAAATCATTATTAAAATTCTCAGGCAAACTGTAATTATTTTTATAAAAATAATTACAAAGTTCTGTGGTAATAGTAAAACCATCAGGAATAGGCAAATTTAAGTTAGACATCTCGGCAAGACCAGCTCCTTTACTGCCAAGCACGTCTTTCATTTGGGCATTACCATCCCCACCTTTAGTACCAAAATAATAGATCCATTTGTTCATAAATACCAAAATAATTTATGCGAATATAGTTTTCAAATTAGTTTAAAAGCCATAGAAAAAACAGCTAGCGTCTATTAGCGAGGAGTCGCTTTACAACACACCGTCTATTAGCGAGGAGCCGCTTTAGCGGCAACGAAACAATCCATGAAAATGATTAGATTTGGATTGCTTCGTCGGCTCACGCCTCCTCGCAATGACGCTGACGT
Source organism: Rickettsia sp. (assembly GCA_031254535.1). Lineage (GTDB taxonomy): Bacteria > Pseudomonadota > Alphaproteobacteria > Rickettsiales > Rickettsiaceae > Tisiphia. The sequence continues at coordinate 23,990 of JAIRUG010000041.1, read as the reverse complement.
TAAATAATTCATTAAAATTTATAACCATATCGTACACCTAAATTAGTTAAACCAGGGTTAAACTTCCCAAGACCAGCGTTAGATAAGTGGTCAACAATTAAGGCAACAGTGTGCTTCTCTTGAATCATTACACCTAAACTAAGACTTTCTCTAAATAAGAATCTTGTTCCCAAGGCTCGTCTTCTTTGCTGTAATTTTTCTAATTCACCATTATGAATTCCAAATCCAAAAGTTGCCTCTAAAAATACATATTTCATGATATCAAAATGCCAAGTGATTCCACTATAGATATTACTAGTACATTTCTTACTGTTAATATTTGTTCCTATATGAGGATAACCAAATAAAAATTTGTATTCGTCGTCATTAAAAAGATATTCTAAATTAATGTCAGAGCCCTTCTCATAACGTTGTCTTAATTTACCCCTTATTCCAAATTTATAACCTAAATCATGTCTCAGTATTCCAATTCTTATTTTATTAGCTAGAATTCTTTGACTAATTAATAAAATAATCAAAAAGATTAAGTTATGTACTTTTCTATATTTCATATAATTCAATGCCCTTTTACTTCATTAGTTAAAATTAATCCCATAATCAAATCATAAGCTCTAGCAAATTGATAATCTTTTTTATAAAGATCAGATAATTGTTCTAGAGTATTCTTCGATTCAGTCTTTTTTTTCTTATCTTTATCTTTTGTAATATCATCTATTTTTTTAGTAGCCTCTTTATCTTTATTTGTAGAATCTGGTTTTTTATTGTCATTTTTATTGTTATCGTTTTTTAGGTAATTTTTTAAAGAAGCTTCAGAGAATCTTCCCTCCACCGCTTTTGTTTCAGGATATTCAACTTTTGCCATCTCAACAATTATGTCAGGTTCGATACCCTCTGCTTGAATTGAACGATCACTAGGAGTATAGTATTTAGCCGTAGTAAGTTTTATAGCAGCTCTAGGACTAATTAAAGAAAAGCTTTGTACGGATCCCTTGCCAAATGATTTTGTGCCGAGTATTACTGCTCTTTTATGATCTTGCAAGCTACCCGCTACAATTTCAGCAGCTGAGGCAGATCCAGCATTAATAAGAACAACCATCGGAACTAAGGGGGCTTTCTCTGAATATTTATTACTATTAAATACCGTATTACTATACTTGTCTCTTCCCTTGGTAGTAACAATTACCCCAGAAGCAATAAAATATTCGCTAACAGCAATAGCCTGGTCTAACAAACCGCCAGGATTATTACGTAGGTCTAATATAATACCTTTTATACCATTTTTACTTCCATCTTTTAAAGTTTTTACAGATTTTTTTAATTCTGCAATGGTATGTTCAGTAAAAGTTCCTATTCTTATATAAGCTATATTATTTTTTTCTAAATGAGCTTTTACTGGTGTAATGGTAACTATTTCGCGGGTAAGTTCAATTTCTCTTGGCTTAGGTTCTCCTTCTGTAATCACCAGTAATTTTACCTTTGCCCCTGGCTCTCCACGCATCTCCCTAACAGATTTATGAAAACCCAAACTTGATACCAACTCATCATTAACTCCTACTATATAGTCTCCTGCTTTTATACCTGCCTTATAAGCTGGTAGATCATCAATAGGAGAGATGACTTTGATAGCACCATTGTCATACTGCACTTGAACACCAATACCACCAAATTCTCCTTTAGTCTCGTCAAGAAAATCTTTTAGATCCTCATCAATAAAGTAGTGAGAGTGGGGATCTAGCGAAGTTAACATGCCTTCGATAGCCGCATCCGTCATTTTTTGTTTTTCAGGTTCTTGGACATAGTCTTTATTAATACGTTCAAAGACCTCTTGAAATTGTTTGAAATAAGCTGGATCTGATAGTTCGTCCTTTTTCTTTACTTCCTCAGCAAATGCCATATTAGAACAAACTATAAAATTTGATAATAATATTGTAATTAAACGTAATAACATAATACTCCTAAATATCGAGATTGTTTATAATTGTATCCATTTTAATTAAAGCCTGATTATAAATGAACTGAAAACGTTTTTCTGGTTTCTTGCCCATGAGATCGTCTACTATCTTAGCAATATTATCAAAATCATCTATAGTAACTTTTAAAAGTGACCTATTTTTTGGATTCATTGTTGTCTCTTTTAACTGAGCTGGCATCATTTCACCTAACCCCTTAAATCGACCAATATCTATTTTAGCCTTACTATTTTTTAATAATTTAGCAGTTAAATCAGTTTTTTGTTGATCATTTACTGCATAGTAAGTTTTATTAGATTGTGTTAGCCTATAAAGTGGTGGTTTGGCAATATATAAATGACCTGAAGATATTAACTTCGGCATACGTAGATAAAAGAACGTCATTAACAGTGAAGCGATGTGAGCTCCGTCAACATCAGCATCTGTCATAATTATTATTTTTTCGTAACGTAAATTTTCTTCTTGGTAATTTTTAAGACTACCGCATGCTAGTGCCACCTCTAAATCTTGAATTTCTTGATTATTAGTAATCTTCTCGAAAGTTGCATTGGCAACATTCAGGATTTTGCCTCGAAGGGGTAAGATAGCTTGTGTTTCTCGATCTCTTGCCTGCTTAGCTGATCCTCCAGCGGAATCTCCTTCAACCAAGAATAATTCCGTTCCATTAGGAGATGTTCTTGTACAATCTGCTAATTTACCTGGTAGTCGCAATTTTTGTGTAGCAGTTTTACGTAAAATATTTTTTTCGTTACGCTTATTTATTCGGTATTCGGCAATATTGCCTATATGCTCAAGCAGTTGGTTAGCTGCTAGTTTATTACTGCTCAGCCAATGCTCAAAATGGTCTTTAATAATGTTTTCTACTATTTTGTTAACTCCAGGTGAAACTAATTTTTCTTTTGTTTGTCCTTGAAATATTGGATCTTGGATAAATACAGAAAAAACAATAGAAGAAGTTTCAAGAATATCTTCAATAGTAACTAAAGTAGTTTTTTTATTACCTGTCATTTCACCATATACTTTTATACCACGCAGTAATGCACTACGCAAACCTTGTTCATGGGTTCCACCAAAGGGAGTAGGGATAGTGTTACAATATGATTGGATAAAAGGCTGGACTTCATTTTTATGCCAAGCAATTGCCCATTCCACTTTTACGTGATCTTGGTCCCACTCAATATTACCACAAAAAATCTCTCCACTAACTAAATCTTCCGAATTTATTTTTGAAATTAAATAATCTTTCAAACCATCTGGAAAATGGATTAGAGCTGTTGTTGGTACATCACTTTTAGTTTCAACTTCACATTGCCACTCTATCGTTACCCCCCTATACAAATAGGCTTTTGATTTAGCTAATTCATATATTCTTTTTGGCGAGAAGTACGACTTTTCTCCAAAGATTTCTGGATCAGGATGAAAATTGATAGATGTTCCCCTTAGTTTTTTGGCAATATCTTCACTTGATAAATCATTTAATTTTTGTCCTTTGGAATAAGATTGCTTGAATAATTTCCCCTGCTTGTAAACCTTGACTTCTAAGTAGTCTGATAAAGCATTGACAACAGAAATACCAACTCCATGTAAGCCACCTGCTGTTTGATATACATTATTCGAAAATTTGCCACCCGAATGGAGATGAGTCAAAATTACCTCAAGAGCAGATTTCTTAGGAAATTTAGGATGATTATCAACAGGAATTCCTCTACCATTATCAGAGATAGTGATACTATTATTTACATGCATTTTTATGGTTATAATGCTAGCAAAGCCAGCTACAGCTTCATCCATAGCATTATCTAGCACTTCCGAAACAAGATGATGCATAGCATTCTCGTCCGTTCCACCAATATACATGCCAGGACGCTTGCGTACAGGCTCAAGCCCTTCTAATACTTCAATATCTTTCGCTGTATACGAATTATTAATTTGGGGCTTTTTCTCATTAAAGCTAAATAGATCAAGCATATTATGATATTAACTTACAAGTTTTTGATGAATATACTATTTTGAAAGATAGAGAAAAGCAAGAACACATACAGCAAACGCTTGAAATATAACCCGTAACGACATTAACTTGGAACTAAATCTTTTGTCAAATTTCCCACCAATAGCCATAGAGACAATGCCTATCACTAAGATTAATGTAGTCAAGCTTAAAGCAATTAATATATATACCACAAAATTATCTCTAGAAAATAACTTTATTATATACAATAAAATTAGAAAATATTCACCTATTTAAAAGTAAATAAAAAATCATTGAAAATATACTAGAATAATCCAACATTTGCAAATCTAATTCGTAGGATTCGGCAACAGAGCAGTTTAAAAGTCCTAGGTAAAAACAACCGATGTCATTGCGGGGAGGCGTGAGCCGACGAAGCAATCCAAGAAAATGACTAGAAATGGATTACCACGACCACTACGTGGTCTCGCTAATAGACGTGTTTTAGCATTTACCTACAACGTCATTGGCGAGGAGCTACTTTAGTAGTGACGAAGCAATCCATATGATAAGTTCCATGTATTGCCACGCTCACATACGTTCGCTCGCAATGACGTATGCGTGTCCCAAACGTCATTGCGAGGAGCCACTTCAGAGGCGACGAAGCAATCCAATATGAATGTGGATTGCTACGACTACTACGTGGTTTCGCAATGACGTATATGCACCCTAATCGTCATTGCGAGGAGGCGTGAGCCGACGAAGCAATCCAAGAAAATGATTAGAAATGGATTGCTTTGACCACTATGTGGTCTCGCAATGATGTCAGTGTCAGGTTAGCTATAAAAGATAAGTTAACTAATCTAAAGTTTTTTGATAATTAGCCTCTTCTTGATCTAGCCTAGCTGCAAATTTGCGCATCTTATTCATGTAAAAACCTGTCCCTGCAGGTACTAATCTACCAACTATAACATTTTCTTTCAATCCACGTAACTTATCAACTCTTCCAGCTATGGCAGATTCCATTAAAACTCTTGTTGTTTCCTGGAAAGAAGCAGCAGAAATAAACGATCTAGTTTGCAGCGATGCCTTAGTAATACCTTGCAGGATTACCTGAGCTTCCGCCGGTCTTAAACCATTTTTGATAGCTTTTTCATTAATTTCGGCAAATTCACGATGATCTATTTTCTCACCAACCATCAATGTCGTATCACCAGAATGGGTTACCTCTACTTTTTGTAACATCTGACGGATTATCACCTCAATGTGCTTATCGTCAATTTTTACGCCTTGTAAACGATAAACTGCTTGGATTTCTCCAACCATATAACTCGTAAGAGCTTCCACTCCCATTACTTTTAAAATATCTTGTAGAACTGGGTTGCCATCAATTAACATATCGCCTTTTTTAACAAAATCACCTTCATTAACAACAACATGCTTGCCTTTTGGTACCATATACTCAATTGGCATACCACCTTCACTTGGCTGAATAATAATACGCCTTTTTGACTTATAGTCTTTACCAAATTCAACTCTACCATCTACTTCTGCAATAACTGCATGATCTTTTGGACGTCTAGCCTCAACAAGTTCAGCTACCCTTGGAAGACCACCAGTAATATCTTTCGTCTTAGTTGATTCTCTTGGAATACGTGATAAAATATCTCCTACCGATACTTTAGCACCATCTTCAACACTTAAAATAGCATTTACTGGTATATAGTATCTAGCCTCTAAACCATTAGATAGCATAATAGTTTCTCCGTTCTCATCAACTAATTGAATACGAGGACGTAGCTCTGCCCCACGTGAATATTGTTTTGATTCAACTATAACTTTGTTAGAAATACCGGTCGCTTCATCAGTAATATCACGAATTGACACTCCTTCTACCATATCCTTAAATACAACTTTACCAGATTTCTCGGTAATAATTGGAATAGTGTACGGATCCCACTCTACTAATTTTTGTGCTTTTTTCACCTTATCTGAATCATCAGCTATTAATCTTGCACCATACGGTACTTTATGTCTTGCTTTCTCATTATTATTACTATCCAATAATAATAACTCACATGAGCGACCCATTACAATCTTACGACCTTCGGAATCAACAACCACATTACGCCCTAGGATCTTTACTTTTGCATCATAAGAAGCTTCTATTGAAGATACTTCAGCACCTTTTGTTGCAGCTCCTCCAATATGGAAAGTCCTCATAGTTAGCTGAGTACCTGGTTCACCAATTGACTGGGCAGCAATTACCCCGATTGCTTCTCCTACTGAAACTAAGGAACCAGTAGCTAAATCTCTACCATAACATTTTACACATATTCCGTCAGCAATCTCACATGTTAAAACAGATCTTACTAGCACTGCATCTAAACCAGAAGATTCGATTTCTTCTAATTTTGCTTCGTTAATTAATTCACCAGCTGATAGTAATAAAACATTAGTAACCGGGTGATAGACGTTAATAGCAACTGTTCTGCCTAAAATTTGCTCTGCTAGTGATACAATAACTTCACCGCCATCAATAATACTCCTGACTTCTATACCTTTTGTAGTTTGACAATCTTCATCGGTAATTATACAATCTTGAGCAACATCAACTAATCTACGAGTTAAATACCCAGAATTAGCTGTTTTCAATGCTGTATCCGCTAAACCTTTACGTGCACCATGTGTGGAATTAAAATATTCAAGAACAGTAAGACCTTCCCGGAAATTAGAAATAATAGGAGTTTCAATAATCTCACCTGATGGTTTAGCCATCAAACCCCTCATACCGGCTAATTGTTTAATCTGTGCTGCTGATCCTCTTGCTCCCGAAGTAGCCATCATATATATAGCATTTACTTTCTGATGATTAGGCTTATTATTAACCGGCATCATAGCAATTTCTTTCATCATGTCATTTGCTACCTTATCAGTGCATCTAGACCAAGAATCAATTACTTTATTATATTTTTCGCCATAGGTAATTAAACCATCAGAATATTGTTGTTCAAACTCCTTGACCTCAGTCAATGTTGCATTAATATGACCATCTTTTAATTTTGGTACAACCATGTCATCCATACCAAAAGAAATACCTGAGGAGCAAGCATATTTAAATCCAAGTTTCATTAGCTGATCAGCAAAAATTACCGTAGCCTTTTGACCACAGTGACGATACACTAAATCAATTACCACAGATATATCTTTTTTAGTCATTGCTTTGTTTACAAACTTAAATCCAACATTATAATCACGAGGTAATAACTCTCCGATAATTAATCTACCAAGGGTGGTATCCACTATAGTTGATACAACTTCCTTTTCAGCATTAAGCATATTGCAACGAAATTTTATCTTTGAGTGGATAGTTATTACCTTATTATACAAAGCATGTTCAACCTCCGACATGTTGGCAAATACCATTCCTTCACCAGGCTCATTGTCAAAAACCATAGTTAAATAATAAAGACCAAGTACTATATCCTTATCAGGTACAATAATCGGACGACCATTTGCCGGACTCAATATGTTGTTTGTTGACATCATGAGCACCCTTGCTTCAAGCTGTGCCTCGATTGAAAGAGGGATATGCACTGCCATCTGATCACCATCAAAATCAGCATTGAACGCAGCACATACTAAGGGATGTAGCTGGATAGCTTTCCCTTCTATCAGTAAAGGTTCAAAAGCCTGGATACCTAAACGGTGCAAAGTTGGTGCTCTATTCAGCAATACCGGGTGTTCACGTATAACTTCTTCTAAAATATCCCATACTTCTGGTTTTTCAGCTTCGACCATTTTTTTAGCAGCTTTTATAGTGGTAGCAATTCCATGTAATTCAAGCTTTGAATAAATAAATGGTTTGAATAATTCTAATGCCATGGTCTTTGGTAAACCACACTGATGTAACTTAAGCTCTGGCCCCACAACGATAACGGAACGACCAGAATAATCTACTCTTTTACCCAACAAATTCTGACGAAGCCTGCCTTGTTTACCTTTTAACATGTCACTAAGTGACTTAAATGGACGTTTATTAGTATTTTTCACTACTTTACCACGACGACCATTATCAAATAATGCATCGACCGATTCTTGTAACATCCTTTTTTCATTTCTAATGATAATATCTGGTGCTTTCAGTTCCAGTAGTCTTTTTAATCTATTATTTCTATTAATAACTCTTCTATAAAGTTCGTTAAGATCAGAAGTTGCGAATCTTCCACCATCAAGCATAACTAGTGGTCTAATTTCAGGTGGAATAATTGGTAGGACAGTCATAATCATCCATTCCGGCTTATTCTCAGATTCAAGAAAATCTTCAACTAACTTAAGTCTTTTTACAATCTTCTTCTTTTTAACTTCTGAAGATGTACTTAATAAATTGTCCTGCAATCTCTTCTTTAATTCAGGTAAATCAAGTTCTGAAAGCATCTGATGAACCACTTCTGCCCCAATAGAAGCAGTAAAATTATCTCCCCCGTACTCATCTTGTGCCTTTTGTAAAGCATCTTCCGATAAAAGATCACCTCTTTGTAGGGTAGATAACCCAGGATCAACGACAACATAACTTTCAAAATACAAAACTTTTTCCAGATCCTTCATAGTCATATCTAGCAATGTACTAATCCTTGATGGTAAAGATTTCAAGAACCATATATGAGCAACTGGTGCTGCCAGTTCAATATGCCCCATTCTTTCTCTTCGAACTCTAGATGTAGTAACTTCAACACCGCATTTCTCACAAGTAATGCCACGATATTTCATGCGTTTGTATTTACCGCAAAGACACTCATAGTCTTTCACTGGTCCAAAAATCCTAGCACAGAATAACCCTTCCTTCTCTGGCTTGAAAGTACGATAATTTATCGTCTCAGGTTTCATCACTTCACCAAAAGACCATGAACGCACTTGGTCAGGACTAGCAATATTAATTCTTATTTGATCAAATTGCTGAGTACTACTTAATTGCCCATAAAAATTTGTTATTCCTGTTGTCATAAAGATTCTTCCTTAAAAAATTTTATCAGCTCTAGTTTAACCTGAATTCAATATAACAAGTTATTTTATAGCTAAACGCTAATCGGGTTAGCTATAAATTCTGTTATATCTATAATATATAGCAGATTTTTATGATCCACTAATAGCCGTTTTCATTATTTTTACAGTACGGCTCATTTTTTCATCCTATCAGGCGTCATTGCGAGCGAACGTACGTGAGCGTGGCAATCCATGAAGCTTGTCATATGGATTGCTTCGTCTACCTTATGGTCTCCTCGCAATGACATTTAGGGGGCACTGTAAGCCTCAAACGTCATTGCTAGGAGACCGTAGGTCGACGAAGCAATCCATATGATAAGCTTCATGGATGCCACGCTCACATACGTTCGCTCGCAATAACATCAGTTTGTTTTCCCTATAACTTTTAAATTCCATACGTAAGGTGAATTTTTAATCTGTTGTAGTATCTTCAAGTTTTACATTCAAACATAAGGATCTGAACTCTTTGATCATTACGTTAAATGACTCGGGGATACCAGATTCAAAATTATTATCACCTTGGACAATAGATTCATAAATTTTAATTCTACCAACCACATCGTCTGATTTTACAGTTAGCATTTCTTGTAACATATAAGCAGCACCATAAGCTTGCAAGCCCCAACACTCCATCTCACCGAATCTCTGACCACCAAAATGTGATTTACCACCTAATGGTTGTTGAGTTACCAAACTATAAGGACCGATAGAACGAGCATGAATTTTATCATCAGCCAAATGGTGCAGTTTTAGGAAATATTTATAACCAACTGTAACAGTACGATCAAAATATTCTCCTGTTCTACCATCAATTAACCTAATTTGACCTGATGGATCTTGATCTGCCAGAGTTAACATTTCTTTTACATTCTCAACCTTTGCCCCATCAAAAACCGGAGTTGCAAAATATACTCCTTTATCGATGTTATTACAAAATGCCATAATTTCTTCATTAGACATTTTCTTTATATCTTTTGACGTTGAATTATATCCATATACCTTTGATACAAAAGATTTAAGCTCCTCTATATCAATCTTATTGTTATGAGTTTGATCCAACATAGAAGATATTTTTTTACCAAGATTTACTGCCGCCCAACCAAGATGAGTCTCTAAAACCTGTCCTATATTCATCCGTGAAGGTAAGCCAAGTGGGTTAAGAGCTATATCAACTACTGTACCATCTTCTAAAAATGGCATATCTTCTTCTGGCATAATACGGGAGATCACGCCCTTATTCCCGTGTCTTCCTGCCATTTTATCTCCAGGCTGCAACTTATGTTTAGTCGCAATAAATACTTTTACAACTTTAAGTGCCCCTTGTGGTAAGTCATCACCACTTTGTAATTTTTCTACCTTACTACTAAAATGCTTATTGAGCCTATCTTTCTTTTCATCATAATGACGTTTAATTTGTTCAATTTCATTCATTACATCAGCATCTTCAACAATCAGCTGCCAAAACTGCCCTTTCGATAATGATTTAAGGGTTTGATCGCTAATTAATTGACCGGATTTTACGGTTTTAGGACCACTAACAACTATTTGTCCTGTTAGAATCTTCTCTAAACGCATAAAAACAAAATGTTCTATGATGCGAAGTTCATCATCCCTATCTTTTGATAATTTTTCAATTTGTTGTTTTTCAATAGCTATAGCACGTTCATCTTTTTCTACTCCCCTACGGGAAAATACTCGTACCTCCACCACTGTACCAGTTATCCCAGAAGGAACACGTAAAGAGGAGTCCCGAACATCTGAAGCCTTTTCTCCAAAAATAGCTCGGAGTAACTTCTCTTCTGGAGTCATAGGTGACTCACTTTTAGGGGTAACCTTACCCACCAAAATATCGCTAGGTTTTACTTCTGCACCAACATATACTATACCTACTTCGTCAAGATGACGTAAACTTTCATCACTAACATTTGGAATATCACGAGTGATTTCCTCAGGACCAAGTCTGGTATCTCGAGCAATTATTTCAAATTCCTCAATATGAATTGAAGTATAAACATCATCTTTTACAATACGTTCTGATATTAAAATCGAATCTTCAAAATTATAACCACTCCATGGTAAAAAAGCTACCAGAACATTCCTACCAAGAGCTATCTCTCCATTATCCGTGCTTGGTCCATCAGCAATTACTTCACCTTTTACTACATAATCTCCAACTTTAATTAATGGTTTTTGATTAATACAAGTATTATGGTTAGATCTTTGAAATTTTAATAAATTATAAATGTCTACACCAGGTGAGCCATCTGTTTTCTGCTCTTTAGTTCTCACTACTATTCTAGTTGAGTCAACTTGTTCTACTATTCCATCATGTAAGGCTACAACTGAAACTCCAGAATCTTGTGCAACAATTCCTTCAATACCAGTACCAACTAAAGGAGCATCACTTCTAATAAGCGGTACAGCCTGACGTTGCATGTTTGATCCCATCAATGCTCTATTAGCATCATCATTTTCTAAAAATGGAATAAGTGATGCAGCAACAGAAACAACCTGCATCGGGGTAACGTCAATATAATCTATTTCTGCAGGGGTAAGCATAACAAAATTACCACCATCAATCCGGCAATTAATTAATTCTTCCTGTAACAAACCTTTTTGATCAGTAGCTGCATTAGCTTGAGCAATTTTATATTTTCCTTCTTCAATCGCTGACAAGTAAACAACTTCATCAGTTACATGACCATCTACGACTTTTCGATAAGGAGTTTCAATGAAACCATGTTTATTAACCCTGGCATAAGTAGCCATGGAATTAATCAAACCTATATTCTGTCCTTCTGGTGTTTCAATCGGACAAATACGTCCATAATGGGTAGGATGAACGTCCCTTACTTCAAATCCAGCTCTCTCCCTACTAATTCCTCCAGGTCCTAAAGCTGACAATCTTCTCTTATGAGTTATTTCTGATAATGGATTAGTTTGATCCATAAACTGAGAAAGTTGTGAAGTACTAAAAAATTCCTTTACTACCGAAACTAATACTTTTGAATTTACTAAATCATGAGGCATCACGGCATCAAGATCGACCACAGACATCCTTTCAAGTACCGACTTCTCCATACGTACAAGACCAATGCGAAATTGATTTTCAATCAACTCTCCAACTGACCTAACTCTTCTATTACCAAGGTGATCAATATCATCTATCGAACCTTTACCATCTTTTAGATCTACTAAAACTTTAAGAATATATTTAATATCTTCAATAGTTAAAATAGCTGTAGATTCTGGTATATTAAGTTCCAATCTTGAATTCATTTTAATACGGCCAACTTCCGAAAGATCATATCTTTCAGGCTCAAAGAATAAATTATTAAATAATATCTTAGCAGCTTCAATGTTAGCCGGTTCTCCTGGTCTTAATACCCTAAATATGTCGATCAATGCTGATTCATAATTTTGGTTTTTATCAGCAAATAAGGTATTTCTTATGTAAGGACCTGATTGGCTATTTATAGAAAGTACATCAACAGATAGAATTCCAAGAGTCATAATAGAATCCAGCATATCTATTGTGATCATTTCACCAATGGCAGCCAGTATTTCACCATTATCCGGATTAATAAGGTCATGTGATAAATATTTGCCTACTAAATATTCACGTTCTACCAAAATATTTTTTACTCCATCTTGGGCAAATTTCTTAGCCAGACGAGGTGTAATCTTTTGACCAGATGCAAGTATGATATTGCCAGTATCCGCATCTACTAAGTCATTAGATAGCCTATGAGCAGTTATAGATTCCGGTATAAACTTTGTTGCCCAGCATCCATTCTTGGTAAAACAGGTTACTGTATCATAGTAGAACTTTATAATTTCGTTGGTAGACATTCCAATAGCTCTAAGAAGAGTAGTAGCATAAAGCTTTCTTTTCCTATCTATTCTAAAGTACATAACATCTTTAGCATCAAATTCAAAATCTAGCCATGATCCTCTATAGGGTATAACCCTAGCAGAATACAAAAACTTTCCTGAAGAATGAACTTTGCCTTCATCATGATAGAAGAATACACCAGGTGACCTATGCATCTGTGATACTACCACCCTTTCTGTACCATTAATAATAAAGGTACCATTTTTGGTCATTAGAGGAATATCCCCCATATAAACTTCTTGTTCTTTAATACCTTTGATTTCTCTTGCTCCAGTATCTTCATCAATATCCCAAATACTTAATCGCAATGTAACTTTGAGGGGAGCAGCATAACTAAGCCCTCTTTGAGTACACTCCTCAACATCATATTTAGGATTATCAAACTCATATTTAGCAAATTCTAAATAGGCAATATTAGATGGATCATGAATTGGAAAAATTGAACTTAATACTGATTGTAATCCTTTGTTTTCTCGCTCAATATCTCTAACTCCAAATTGTAAGAAACCCTTTTCATAAGAATTTTTCTGGACCTCAATTAAATTTGGTATAGATGCTACCAAATTTATGTGACCAAAATTCTTTCTTATGCGTTTACCAATTGATAAGGATTGCGTTGTCATATAATCTCCCGATTAATTTCTATATCTTAACGCGAGTTGCCAATATATATAATTGGTAACTCGGCTGTAATCTTGAAAAAATAGACTTGTTGCTGTGAACAAAGTTTTTGTCATATTTTTGATAAAAATTATAGTTTTTAATAATTTTTGTTTTGAAACCAAGCAAAAAGCCACTTAAAGAACTAGATTTAGAAGTAATGTATACTCTTCTGCTTTGAATAATTAGAATATAAAACAAAAAGGAAGTATGACATATGCACATTCGGAACAAAAGTACCTGCATAATTTGTAGTTCTACGGAACCAATTCTTTAAATCATTCAAGCATAATCTCAAATTATTTTTATTTTCGCTAGGTTCTGTGAACAAAATTTTAATTATCTAGATTTCGAGTGTTTTTAAGCGAAAATTAATAAAATTTTTGCAGGAATAGTGTACCTATTTTAAAAAAATCTTATAATTTGCAGCTAAAAAGAGTCAAAATATAGTAATTTAAATCTTGTTCACAGAGCCTAAATAGTATGAATAAATTTTTTAATGTAAAAACATAATGTGGATTACTAAAATGTACAAATCTGTTGCAAGTCTTCACCTGATTCAAAATTTTGGATAAACAAATACAAAATTCTTCCACGGCAAAAAAAATATGCCTTAGAAGTTTAATAGCTTTTTGTTTATATTTTTGTATAAAATGCAATAGTTTTTGCAGGTACGAAAATATATTTAGTACCATAACCCTCAAGCAAAATAGAATATCACACAACAAGTTCATTCCCATTATCAACAATATACTCAAATGATTTGGAGAATTGGATTTGAAAATGAGGGGCGAGCCTACGGCAGCGTACATGAGGTATGTGAGTATGCGAGTCCCTAATATTTTCAAAAAACAATTCTTCAAATCATTTGAGTATAATCGAATTCAATTAAACTAACCTATAATTTTCATAAAATAATTGATACTATGGAAATTATTTTAATTCAACTTTTGCTCCAGCTGCTTCTAATTTTGCTTTAAAGCTTTCAGCGTCTTCTTTATTTACACCAGTTTTAATCATTTTTGGGGCAGCATCAACTAACTCTTTAGCTTCTTTTAAGCCAAGACCAGTAAGTTCTCTAGTTACCTTAATAACTTCTATTTTTTTATCACCACTACTAACCAAAACAACTTCAAACGCTGTCTTTTCAGATACGGCTTCTGATGCTGCAAGAGCTGCCGCTACTGCTACAGGAGCTGCAGCTGTTACACCCCATTTTTCTTCTAACATTTTTGAAAGCTCTGCTGCTTGAATTACTGTAAGAGTTGATAATTGATCTACGATTTTTACTAGGTCTGTCATAATTTTCTTCCTTTTAAAACTTTTTTATTAAATTAACTTTTATTTGCATAAGCTTGCAAAACTCTAGCAAGTCCAGATGCAGGAGCTTGTAGAACCTCAGCAATTTTAGTTGCAGGAGCTTGTAGAGCTCCAATAATTTTGCCTCTAAGCTCATTTAATGAAGGCAATTTTGCCAGTTGCTGTACAGAATTTACATCTAATACTTGATTATTTACTAAACCACCAACTATTTTCAAACATTCATTATTTTTGGCAAATTCTACGACAACTTTTGCAGCATCAATAAAGTCTTCAGAATATGCTAACGCTGTGGGACCAGCAAGTAGATGTGTAATATTATCAACACCAAGCTTATTAGCTGCTATTTTTGACAAAGTATTTTTAACTACTTTGAACCCAACATTTTTTGCTTTAAGAGACCTACGTAGAGTAGTCACTTGACTAACAGTAAGCCCATGATAATGAGTAATTATCACGGAATTTGATCGCTTATACACTTCTTCAAGTTCTACGACAAACTCATGTTTCTCTGATCTTAACACCTTAACTCTCCTTGTCGTGTTTTACGATATACTTGCTAAATCTATTTTTACTGATGGACCCATAGTAGAAGATAGATATATTGCTTTTAAATAATTTCCTTTAGCACCAGAAGGCTTTGCTTTAACTACAGCAGATATCAAGGTTGATGCGTTATTTAGTAAATCTTGTTTGGAAAATGATAATTTTCCAACTCCAGCATGAATAATACTAGCCTTTTCAACTCTATACTCTACTTGACCACTTTTGGCATTTTTAATTGCCGTTACGATATCTGTAGTTACTGTCCCAAGCTTTGGATTTGGCATTAAGCCCTTTGGGCCAAGAATTCTTGCTACTGCCCCTATTGCTGGCATCATATTTGGTGTTGCAATACAAACATCAAAATCAATTTTACCAGCTTTAATATCATCGATAATTTCTGCAGAACCAGCAATATCTGCTCCAGCTGCTTTAGCTTCTTCTATCTGTTCATCCTTGCAAATCACTGCAACTCTACTAACTTTACCGGTACCAGCTGGCAACGCAACAATACCACGCACCATTTGATCCGAGTGTTTAGGATCTACTCCTAGCTTCATCACCACTTCCAAAGTAGAGTCAAATTTAGTATAGGATACAGACTGCAAAGCTTCGATTCCTTCCACTAAAGTACGACTGCTAGCCAGCTCTATATTTTTTCTTGCTGCCCTTATCTTCTTACCACCAGTTAACTTTCTATTATTCACAGCATTATTTTTATCAACTAACATACATTAATCTCCTACTACTTCAAGACCCATAGATTCAGCAGTACCACGAATAATTTTAGCGGCAGCTATTAAATCATCAGTATTAAGATCAACCATCTTAATTTTGGCAATTTCAATGCAATCTGACATGCTAACCTTACCAACAAATGCTTCTTTTTTAGTAGCACTAGAACCTTTTGGAATTTTAGCAAATTGTTTTAAATAATATGATGCTGGAGAAGTCTTAGTTACAAAAGTAAAACTATTATCTTCGTAAGCAGTAATTACCACTGGAATAGGCATCCCTGGTTCAATAGCTTGGGTAGCAGCATTAAATGCCTTACAAAACTCCATAATATTAAGCTTCTTCTGACCAAGAGCAGGTCCAATAGACGGAGATGGATTAGCTTTACCCGCTGGCACAGTTAACTTAATATAAGCCGTTATTTTTTTTGCCATTATATTCCTATCTTTACTTATTTAATGCCAATTGGTAATTATCTAATAATAATTTATCAATTGGTATATTGTTTACTCACCTTACGCATAAACCTAGTAGCAATTTAAAAATTGCAGAAAAGCACAAGACGTCTATTAGCGAGACCATGTAATGGTCGAAGCAATCCATTTCTAATCATTTTCCTGGATTGCTTCGTCGGCTCACGCCTCCTCGCAATGACGCCTGAGGCTTACAACACCCCCTAAACGTTTATTAGCGAGACCACGCAAGTAGAGTGTGGCAATCCACATTCATTAGATTGCATCAATGCCACCAAAGTGGCTCCTCGCTAATAGACGGCATATTACATGCATAAATCCTTTTTGAAGAATAACACCACTTCCAATGACAACCCCTAATTATTCTTCTTAACTTGCGTAAAATTTAGTTCTATAGGAGTTGCTTTACCGAAAATAGATATAGACACACGCAACTTATTTTTGTCATAATCAATTTCTTCTATAACCCCTGCAAAAGTCTCAAACGGACCATCAGTAACAATTATTGCTTCACCAATTTCATACAATTTTGAAGTCCTAGCATTTTTGGTTTCAGATTCAAGCTTGCTAAAAATATTTTGTACTTCTTTTTCACTAAGGGCTTGTGGAGTGCTTTTACTACCTAAGAAACCTGTAACTTTAGTAACACTTTTTACCAAATGCCAAGTATCATCAGTCATCTTCATTTTAATCAGAATATAACCAGGCATAAATTTTTTTTCAGTCTTAACGTTCTTACCACGCTTAACTTCAGGTACTTCAATAACCGGAACAACAATATCCTCAAAAGATTCCGACATACCTTGCTTGGCAATTTGATCAAGAATCATTTGCTTTACACGCTTTTCTGATCCCGATAATGTATGAATAACGTACCACTGCACCACAATTTTCCCTAAACCTATTCTTCCTACTTTCCAATATTGAGTAAAATCTGCATTATGCTATGTATACCGTAGTCTAATACCAAACAAATTATACTAAAAATAAATACAGCTACTACCACTATAATAGTTGAAGTGATCAATTCCTTCTTACCGAGCCAAACAATTTTATAAACTTCTTGCTTTACTTGCTCATAAAATTTGTAGACTCTATTTTCCTTTAACATATTATACGAACTCATTATATTTGGCAGGAGCGACAGGAATTGAACCCGCAACCTTCGGTTTTGGAGACCGATGCTCTACCAATTGAGCTACACTCCTATCACATTTTTACTAAGAAATCAAACAATTTCTTAATGAATCATAATCACAACAATTTAAAAATATACGTCTATTAGCAAGACCACGTAAGCCCACAACGTCATTGCGAGCGAACATACGTGAGCGTGGCAATCCATGAAGCTTATCATATGGATTGCTTCGTCGGCTCCCGCCTCCTCGCAATGACGATGTACTACCATAAATTATAATACCACATTACATATAATCCACTAATGATTTACGTGGAAAATATTTTTATTTTTTAGCTTTAATAGTCTCAGCCACTTGTAATGGCACTTGCTCATAATGAGAGAAAACCATACTATATTGAGATCTACCTTGTGATAAAGAACGCAAAGTACTAACATAGCCAAACATTTCAGCTAGAGGTACATTGGCAGTTATAACTTGCGCATTACCTCTTGGATCCATGCTTTGCATTTGTCCTCTACGACTATTTAAGTCACCAATAATATCACCCATATATTCATTTGGAGTAATCACTTCCACTTTCATAATTGGTTCAAGTAACTTTGGATTACCTTTTGGCATACCTTCCCTAAAAGCAGCCTTGGTAGCTATTTCAAACGCTAGTACACTTGAATCCACATCATGGAATGCCCCATCTATCAAAGTTGCTTTGAAATCAATCATTGGATAACCGGCAACTACACCTGTATCTTTAATATTATTTAGACCCTTTTCAACACCAGGGATAAATTCCTTCGGTATAGCTCCACCAACAATTTTACTTTCAAAAACAAATCCTTCCCCAACTTCTTGAGGTTCAAATATTATTTTGACCCGTGCACACTGCCCAGCTCCACCAGATTGTTTTTTATGTGTGTAGTCAATCTCACAACTCTTAGTAATTGTCTCACGATAAGCTACTTGTGGTGCTCCAATGTTAACCTCAACTTTAAACTCACGCTTCATACGATCAACCATGATCTCTAAATGCAGCTCACCCATACCTTTAATAACAGTCTGACCGCTTTCTTGATCAGTCGACACTCTAAAAGATGGATCTTCAGCAGCTAACCTAGACAATGCCATTCCCATTTTTTCTTGATCGGCAGTTGATTTTGGTTCTACGGCTAGTTCAATAACCGGTTCAGGGAATTCCATCCTCTCCAAAATAACCTGCTTATCCGCACCACACAAAGTATCACCAGTAGTAGTATTCTTAAGACTAGCCAAGGCAACAATATCTCCTGCCAAAGCTTCTTTAACATCTTCCCTTTCATTAGCATGCATAAGTAACATTCTACCTACTCGTTCCTTTTGGTTCTTTACCGTATTAATCACGGTAACACCAGAACTAATCTTACCAGAATAAATTCTGACAAATGTAAGAGACCCAACAAATGGATCGGTCATTACTTTAAATGCTAAAGCAGCAAGAGGTTCAGATGCTGAGATTTTAAAATCTTTTTCTTCCCCAGAATCAACATCTACCCCTCTAACTGTTCCAATATCAACAGGTGAGGGTAAATAATTAACAACTGCACCTAGCAAGGGTTGCACACCTTTATTTTTAAAAGCACTACCACATAATACTGGGAAAAAAGCTCTATCAATTGTTCCTTTCCTTATTGCTGATTTAATTTCTTCTTCAGTAAGTTCCTCGGCTGACAAATATTTTTCCATCAAATGATCATTAATCTCAGCAACCATTTCAACAAGCAAAGCACGATATTCTTCAGCTTTTTCTAGCATATCACTAGGAATGTCTTCGTATGCATATTCAGCACCAAGAGATTCATCCTTCCAAATTATTGCCTTCATCTTAATTAGGTCAATAACTCCTTTAAAATTTTCTTCAATACCAACTGGCAACTGAATTACCAAAGGTTTTGCCCCAAGGCGATCTTTGATCATTTCCACGCATTGGTAAAAATTAGCACCCATTCTGTCCATCTTATTGATAAAACACATTCTAGGTACTCCATATTTATCAGCCTGTCTCCATACTATCTCTGATTGCGGCTCAACACCAGCCACACCATCAAATACTGCTACCGCTCCATCAAGAACACGCAGAGATCTTTCTACTTCTATAGTAAAATCTACGTGACCTGGTGTATCAATAATATTAATTCTCTTATTTTGCCAGTAACAGGTAGTAGCAGCAGAAGTGATGGTAATACCACGCTCTTGCTCTTGTTCCATCCAATCCATGGTAGCACCACCTTCATGGACTTCACCAATCTTATGTGATTTACCAGTATAGAAGAGAATACGCTCGGTTGTAGTAGTTTTACCAGCGTCAATATGAGCACAAATCCCGATATTACGAGTATTAGCAAGAGAAAATTCCGTAGTTGACATATAACTTAATTACCTTGGTTACGATTTTTTAGGACTAAAATGAGCAAAAGCTTTGTTAGCTTCAGCCATTTTATGAGTGTCCTCTCTCTTTTTAATAGCAACTCCTCTACTATTTGACGCTTCAAATAATTCCTCTGCCAACTTATCAATTATCATTTTTTCAGAACGTTTATTGGCTGCATTAATAATCCAACGTGATGCAAGTGCATACCCCCTTCTTTCATCAACAGGAGAAGGAACCTGATAATTTGCCCCTCCCACCCGTACTGACGTAACCTCAAGATATGGTTTAACATTATTCATCGCATTATTAAAAGTTTCATAAGGATCTACCTTATGCTTTTTCTCTATCTTACTAAAAGTAGAATATACTATTCTTTCAGCTAAAGCTTTTTTCCCTTCTTTCATAATATTATTAATGAACCTAGCAAGCAGAGGGCTATTATATTTCATATCAGGTAAGACAATTCTTCTCTCTGCGGCATGACGACGTGACATTTATCTCTCTCTATTTCAAATTATTTTTTTACAGCTTGCTGCTTCGCTGACGTACCATAACGTGAGTGTCCTTGCTTACGATTCTTTACACCCTGGGTGTCATAAGCACCGCGTACTATATGGTATTTAACACCTGGAAGATCAGGAACCCTTCCACCTCTTACCAATACGGTCGAGTGTTCTTGTAAATTATGTCCTTCACCAGGTATATAAGCATTGACATACTGTCCATTACTTAAGCGAACACGTGCCATCTTACGAAGAGCAGAGTTAGGCTTCTTAGGAGTGACAGTTTTCACTATTACACAAACACCTTTCAAAAATGGATTGGATTCCAAAGCCGGGGATTTTGTTCTACGAACCTTCGACCGTCTTCCAAAACGTACTAATTGATTATTTGTTGGCATCCAATACTCCAAAATTATTTCTTTTGACCCTTAATCTATTATAGCTAACCCGATTAGTATTACGCCTCTATTAGCGAGAAGGCACTTTGCAACACCCCGTCATTGCGAGGAGATCGTAGGCCGACGAAGCAATCCATTTTAGTTATTTTATGGATTGCCGCGTCGCCACTAAAGTGGCTCCTCGCAATGACGTGTATACACCTCAAACGTCATTGCGAGGAAGCATAATGCTAATCGGGTTAGCTATAACTTTTAAAATGATAAAAACATATACTCTACCACTTTCACTATTAAGAGGCAACAGATGGAACTATAGCTAATTTTTTTATAAAAGCAAAGAGTTTTTAACAATCTTGGCTAGATTAGCTGTTTTTATGAACTTAAAGTTGTAATTATCCCCCTTAAAGTTTGCAGTTCTGCACTAGATAATTTATCTATACGCGTAAAAATATTCATAATATTTTGAGTCATGTGTAATTTCTTTTCAGGTACTTTAAAGAAATTTTTGTTATTTAATTCAGTAAATAAATGTTCAAAAAAATACCCTAATTCTCCTCTTGATGCTAGTTCCTGTTCATTACTAACATTCACTTGCAGTTGTTTACTACGAAACAACTCATAACATAATAATAACTACCGACTGGGCAATATTCAGAGAGCTAAAATCTCCGGTATTAATGTTAATAATCTTGTGTGCATAAGTAATTTCTCTATTTTGTAAACCACAATTTTCACGACCAAACATGATACCAACTTTAAGACCTACTGGATAATCTTGGCTTAAATTCTCTGATAACACATAATTTTTATTGATATTACGTGATGCAGAACTTGTTGCATATAAGTAATCAATATCCTTGATACTCGCTTCCAAACTATCATAAATCTTAGCATTATCTATGATATTTGCTGCCGATACCGCCATACTGCGAGCCTGCTGATTTGGCCAACCATCTCTTGGACAAACTATCCTCAATTCTGAAACATCAAAATTTTTCATTGCTCTGGCAGTGGCACCGATATTCTCCCCCATTTGAGGCTCTACTAAAATAATAACCGGATATTTTTGCTCTTGGAACATCTATCAATCCTTCAAACTTTTGGGGTATAAGCAAAGCAAACATAAGCCACCGCAAGAGCATCTGCTTCATCAAAGTTACTAATGGTACTTGCCCCTGGTAGTAAAAGCTTAATCATTTGCAAAACCTGATTTTTTTCAGCATGACCATAACCCACTACTGATTTCTTAATAACATTAGGTTTAAATTCTTGAAAAGCAATATCATATCCTCCAATAAGTGACATGACCGCCCCTCTAGCATATCCCAATTTTAAAGATGATACACTATTCATATTAACAAAGGTCTCCTCCATCGCAACAACAACAGGTTGATATTGCATGATTACTTTCTGCAAAGACGCAGTAATTAACGCTAGCCTTTTATGCATCGGTTCAGTTGATTTAGTCTTTATAACCCCGCTAGCTAAATATTTCAGAGGAGCAATATCAATTACCCCCCATCCCATACCAGCTAAAGATGGGTCAATTCCTAGTATAACCAAAATTACTCTCTCACTAATAGATTTCTTATAAAAAATTATCTAATTCTTCAAATTATTTGAGTATAGCTCACCAGATTAGCATTTACCCATAGCAAACTGGCGTCATTGCGAGAAGGCGTAGCCGACGAAGCAATCCATATAGCCTTGGTGTATTATACTAATTCTCATGGATTGCCACGCTCACGTACGTTCGCTCGCAATGACGTGTTTTAATCAGGTTTGTAACAAAGTTTTACATATAAATGCCTTCAAATACAGCTTTTATCAATACAATTAATTGGCAACTCGCGTTATATACTAAATATGGTTAGTTATAAATAATTTAATTTGTGCTAGACACGTTGCCACGGCAGTTTCAGTTCTTAGGACATTTGCTCCTAGACTTATTGATAAACTATTGGGTCTCAATGAAAGCATCTTAAGTTCATTTGGTGAAAAACCGCCTTCTGGACCAACAATAACTGAAATATTTGAGTGTATACTCTTCTGCTTTGAAGAATTGGCTTCGTAAAACTTCGGGGCATTCGCGTGCTCACGTACGTTTTGTACGCTCCGCTCGCTCACCCCTTGTTTTACGTTCCAATTCTTCAAATCATTTGAGTGTATAGGCATGATTTTTAATAATGTATTATTTTCATCTTCATTTTCATTAGCATATATTATAGAATTATCTAGGTTCTGGTCTAGGAAAAGAGCAAGTGATGTTAATGGCATAAGAATAGGCGGTGTTAAACGTTCGGATTGTTCTGTAGATTCGATAATACATTTCATCAATCTTTGATCATTAACATTATGAAATTGAGACCTTTCTGTGATTAATGGAATAATTTTTGTCACCCCAAGTTGTACAGCCATATCTATGGCATCTAACATTCTATCATTTTTAATAATGGATATCCCTAAAGTAAGCTCAGGTTCAACTATTGCTTTTCTTAAAATATTAGTAAGTCCAGCACGTAATTTATTTTTTGTTATATCAGTAATTTGTGCTATAAATTCACCATCTATACCGTTAAAAATTCTAAAATGATCGCCAATTTTTAGTCTTAATACTGTTTTAAGGTAGTGACTATGATCTTCTGTAAGATTTAATGAACAGTTTTCAATTAGTTTGGTATTAGTATATATTCTATGAAGACGAGAAGTTTTCATAATTTTAGCTTTTTTCATTTACTTCAAAAGATATATTATTTAGGTACATTTATGGATAATAAAAAAGATACTACCATAAAAGATAAAAAAGAAAAGACAAGGGAAATTAGATGGTTTTAAAGGTCAAGAACCAACTATCCACGGAGATTGGCAGCATAAAGGTAGGGTAACTGATTTTTAAAAAATTTATGCCAAGTTTTCATCAAGTCAAAGTCCTACCATATAATGCACAAGAATTATTTCA
>JAIRUG010000044.1 GCA_031254535.1 Rickettsia sp. | reverse complement strand
ATTAAGTATCTAGCAGAACAAAAAGCTAAAATTTATGAAAAAAATTGCAATCTTTTAAAAATATTAGAGTTGATGATTTTTTTTGTAATTTTTTAGACAAAAGATTTTGTTTCTTTTTTTTTTTTTTTTAGCAAATTTTTATCTTTCAACGGTCCCAAACTATAAAATCATAAAACAATACAAAGCATTTTGTTTGGGCTTGTATAAAAACTTGAGATGATCTCTCATGGGCTTAATAAGCAATATCATTAGTATAACTTAAAATTTTCCAGTCGAACCAAATCCACCAGAACCTCTAGGTGTTTCATCTAACAAATCCATCTCATCCCATAATATCTGTTCATATCTAGCGATAACCATCTGAGCAATTTTCATACCACGTTCAATTATAAAATCTTCCTTAGCATGATTAATTAAAATTACCTTTATCTCACCACGATAGTCAGCATCAATTGTACCAGGTGAATTTAGTACAGTAATGCCATGTTTTAGTGCTAAACCTGACCTTGGTCTGATTTGAGCTTCTAAATGAGTAGGTAAGGCTATGCAAATTCCTGTGGGTACTAACTTTACTTCTTGTGATTTTATAGTTATTGGCTCAATGTTTGCTGCCATTATATCCATACCGCTACTCTGTTGGGTAGCATAACCAGGCAAAATATCTACAGAATGTTCTAATCTTTTAACTTTAATGTTCATAAAGATAATATTTTTTAAAATTTAGAATAAAAGATAATTATTGTTAATAAAGGTGTAATTTGATAGCAGCAAAGGGAACTTTGTACGTTCTAAAAATCTGTCCCCCCTTATTAACCACATAAAAAAACAAATTTTTCCTGTATACTCAAATGCTTTAAAGAATTGTTTTTTGAAAATATCAGGGACTCGCATACTCACGTACCTCATGTACGCTGCCGTAGGCTTGCCCCTCATTTTTAAGTCCAATTCTCCAAATCATTTAAGTATTTTTACATAATACGTCAGCATCCGTAACATAACTCAATAAAAGAGGAATTATTGAAAGATTATATTGAGATAATAAGAAAAAGGGTCAACAAAAAGATGATGCCCCTTTATATATATTTTTCTGTTCTAAAGAACTGGTTTTTGTTTAGTTCCAATTCTTCAAATCATTTAACATACCTTATTTTACAAGAGTTACAGCTCTACGGTTCTGTGCCCAAGCTGCTTCGTTATCACCATCAACAGCTGGTCTCTCTTTACCGTAAGAGATAGTATCAAGCCTGTTCCTAACTCCTAGATTAGTTAAGTATTTTCGAACAGCTTCTGCCCTTCTTTCACCAAGTGCCAAGTTATATTCTCTTGTGCCTCTATCATCACAATGTCCTTCAATAGTAGCGTTCGCAAGAGGATGGTTTTTTAACCAATCTGCTTGTTTATTTAGTTGTTCTTTTGCTTTTTGTGAAATATCTGATTTATTAAAAGCAAAGAATACTCTATCACCAGCCTGTCTTTCGAAATCAGGAGCTAAGGAACTTTCCTCAACCTCATGAGCTACCCCTGTATCTATCGGTTTTTTCTTACCACCACACCCAGAAAGCACAAATAGTGCTAAAAAAGCTACTGTAGTTTTTTTTAGTATCATAATAAACTCCTTAAATTATAAATAAGCTACTAATTTATATTTGCCTAACAATAAAATTGTTAAACACCCATTTCCTGTATTATATACTATCATATCATCACTTAAAAGCATAAAGTTATTCTAACATTAAATTGTAAACTTTTGAGTATATGTGTTAGAAATATCATATATAGCCAGAGGAGTAAGTTTAATTTTAGAACCTAAGTCTTGATAACAACTCCCCTATCATATCTGGTAATCTTTCTACTTTACCTACGTCCGTGCCACCTGCTTGGGCTATATTTGCCTGACCACCACCGCCACTACCACCAAGGAATATAGAAATTTCTTTAGCCAAGTTACCAGCATGAACCTTATTACTGATTTTTTTACTAACAGCAACTGTAATCGATAATTTGCCATAATTATGCCCTTTAGCCGCTGCAACTTCTTTAAGTTTCTCCGGTATAGCTATATATATAATCACAAGATTATCACACTTGTCAGCTATTCGTTCGGCAGATAATCGTAATATTTTACTATCTAAATTTTGTACTATCTTATAAATAAGCTTTATATCGGAGACACTGACTGAGTCCTTAGCAATTTGCTCAATACTCAAATCAAGCATCGAAACCTGAAGAGATACTAACTGCTCTTCTAATTGTTTTTTACTAGCAATTAAACTATTAACTTTATCAATAATTTCATTCTTGCCTATTTTTAAGGTTGAAGACATGGTTTCAATTACCGTCTCATTCTGCCTAATTAATTTTAAGACAAATTCACCACAAACAGCTTCTATCCTTCGAATGCCAGCTGCAATAGCATTTTCGCTGATAATTTTAAACATTCCAATGTCACCAGTTCTAGTAACATGCGTCCCTCCACAAAGCTCAAGTGAATTTAGTTCAAGCGGATTGCCCATTGCGACCACCCTTACTTCAGAATCATATTTTTCACCAAATAAAGCCATAGCACCTACCTTAATAGCTTCATCTGTTGACATTAATGTTGTGGTAACTTTGGAGTTATCAGTAATAATTTGATTTACTTTATCTTCTATCAAGATAATTTCTTTTTGAGTTAATGCTGCCATATGGCTAATATCAAAACGTAGACGATCATATGCTACAAGCGACCCTTTCTGCGTTACGTGTTTACCCAACACTTGATGTAATACTGCATGTAATATATGAGTTGCAGAATGATGAATTCTTAAATTATTACGGTATTTAATATCAATAGCAAAATCAGCATTATCTCCGACCTT
Organism: Rickettsia sp.; assembly: GCA_031254535.1. Taxonomy (GTDB): domain Bacteria; phylum Pseudomonadota; class Alphaproteobacteria; order Rickettsiales; family Rickettsiaceae; genus Tisiphia. The sequence continues at coordinate 4,887 of JAIRUG010000044.1, read as the reverse complement.
GATGCTTTTCCCTTCCTGCAAAATGCATATATGAGCAATTATTGAACCAAGATATTTTACAGTATCTACTACTCTAATTTTACTATTGGTAGATTTGATATAACCTATATCCCCCATCTGTCCACCAGACTCTCCATAAAAAGGAGTTTGATTACTAATTAGAATGAATTTCTCCTGACTAGTTTCTATAGTATCAACTAATTTATTATCTTTAATTAAAGCTAATATCTTACCTTCCGCCTCATTCAAATAGTAACCCAAAAATTCGGTACTACCAAATTCTGCTTTAATATCAAACCACATCTTATCTGTTTTAGATTCATTCGAACCTAACCAAGATTTTCTTGCCCTTTCTTTTTGCTCTTGCATCTTATTATTAAAGCCATCAAGATCAATTGAGATTTGTTTAGCTTTTAATATATCTTCAGTTAAATCAACAGGGAAGCCATATGTATCATATAATTTAAAGACTGTTTCTCCTGAAAGTTCTGAGTTCTTACTAAGATGATTTGTTTCATCATCAAGCAGTTTAAGCCCCCGTTCAAGAGTTACTTTAAATCTTATTTCTTCCTGTTCCAGGATATTACTTGCAAAATCCTCAGCCCTTCTCAGTTCAGGATAAGTTGTTCCCATAAGATCTACTAATTTGGCAAGTAATCTATGCATCAAAGGTTCACTACTACCAAGTATATGGGCATGCCTCATACTTCGACGCATAATACGCCTAAGTATATAGCCTCTACCTTCATTTGATGGCATGATGCCATCACTAATTAAAAAAGCACAAGCACGTAAATGATCTGCAATAACTCGGTAAGAAAACTTAGCCTCTCCTTCTACTTTAACTTTTACTATATTTTCGGTATAGGCGATTATTTCCTTAAATAAATCTGTCTCATAATTATTATACACGTTTTGCATCACAGCACTAATACGTTCTAACCCCATTCCAGTATCAATAGATTTTTTAGGCAATTCAATCCTAGTATCACTATCCAATTGCTCAAATTGCATAAAGACCATATTCCATATCTCAATGAAGCGATCTCCATCTTGATCTTTCGTTCCTGGCAATCCACCTCTTATCTGTTCCCCATGATCATAAAAAATTTCTGAACATGGTCCACAAGGTCCAGTATCTCCCATTGACCAAAAATTATCAGTGGTTTTTATTTTAATAATTCGGTCATCGCTTAAATTAGCAATTTTTTTCCAATATGTAGCTGCTTCTTCATCAGTATGATAAACCGTTACATATAATTTCTCTTTGGCTATAGCAAATTCCTTGGTTAAAAGATTCCAAGCATGATATATTGCTTCTTCCTTAAAATAATCACCAAAAGAAAAATTGCCCAACATTTCAAAGAATGTATGATGTCTTGCGGTATAGCCAACATTCTCAAGGTCATTATGCTTACCACCAGCCCGTAACGATTTCTGGCTAGTAACTACTCTTTGATAATCCCTACTTTCCTGACCAGTAAAAACATTTTTAAATTGTACCATCCCGGAATTAACAAACATTAAACTAGGATCATTATGAGGAATTAGGGAACTAGCTGGAACGTGTACATGATTATTTTCAACAAAATAACTTATAAATTTACTTCTAATTTTTTCAATGGTAAGTTTAGTCATGAGTAAATGCTCCTTGGAAAAATAATTTTGTTTAACTAATATATACTTGAATGAATATACTAAAAAACCTGTAGTTTTCAAGTTTAGTTGAACCAACTTTGATTTGTGATGTCCTGCATTGTCACATATCAAGTATATCTTATATTTTTTAACAGTACCTTCTTCTGAAAGATTATAGGTTACCAGCGTACCTCTGGTGGCATAGACATTAATATTGCTTCAACATTACCGTCTGTCATTAAGCCAAATAATGTACCACGATCATATAATAAGTTAAACTCAACATATCTGCCTCGACGTACTAATTGATAATCTCTTTGTTCCTTGGTCCAAGGTAGAAACATTTTTGTTCTAACAATTTCAGGATATATTGTCAAAAATGCTTGTCCTACGTCTTTAGTAAAAGAAAAATCATTATTAAAATTTCCGGTATTTAAATAATCATAAAATATACCTCCTACTCCTCTTGGTTCATTCCGATGTTTTAAGTAAAAATATTCATCGCATTGTTTTGTAAATTTAGGATAATAACTTGGATCATGTTTATTACAAACTTGTTTAAAAGCAGTATGAAATCTTGCCGTCTCATTTTTATCAGGATAAAATGGCGTTAGGTCGCCCCCCCCGCCAAACCAACGATTAGCAGTTTCAATATAGCGGGTATTGAAATGCACTGCTGGTATTAATGGAGAAGTAAGGTGAGCAACGATAGAAATACCAGTAGCAAAAAATTTCCTACTATTTTCCGTACCCGGTATATTTTTACTAAATTCTGGAGATAATTCTCCAAAAACTGTAGAAATATTCACCCCAACTTTCTCAAATAAGTTACCACGCATTACAGACATTACTCCACCACCACCGCTTTTTCTATCCCAGGGGGATCGTATGAATTTTGCGGGTGCTAAACCTCTTGCCTTGCCATACTCAAGCTCAATTTTCTCTAATTCGCTACATACTTGATCACATAAATTTGTGAACCATGTTATTGCCTTTTCCTTATTATTAATCATAATTCTTCAAGTTTTTACAGTATACTCCAAAAATTTCTTCCACTAAGACTTTTTTAAAAAATAATTTCTTTATATAGTTAACCCATTAATGTTTTAGATATCCCAGTCGTCTATTAGCGAGGAGCTATTTTAGTAGCATTGATGCAATCCAAGAAAATGATTAAAAATGGATTGCTTCGTCGACCTTATGGTTTCCTCGCAATGATGTATGCACCTATTAACTCGTCATTGCGAGCGAACGTACGTGAGCGTGGCAATCCATGAAGCTTGTCACATGTATTACTTCGTCGTGCGGTTTCCGCACTCCTCGCTAATAGAGGTCTTGTACTTTTATGCAATTTTTAAATTACAATATGTTATGCGTAAGGTAAATCATTAATAACGATTAATAGTTTTTCTTGTAGCTATTAGTGTTAATTAATCGTCTCATTTCATTCCTCATAAAATAAATGATAACTAAAAATACGATAGAAGTAGTCATAATATAAAAAGCAGGGGCGTAAAACAAGCCTGTTTTTCCAACAAGCCAACGTGAAATAAGAGGGGAAGTTCCGCCAAACAAGGCAATACCTAGATTATAACTAGAAGATACACCAGAAAATTTTTGCTCAGGAGAAAATAACACGATAATGATACTATAGGCTGTTCCAGCTATTGACCCACCAAGAATACCTAAGATAGTTAGAGCAAAAATTTGTTGCCACATGGATGGTAATGACATAGATAATAGAGTAGGTAAAACTAGTATTAAGATCGCTATACTTACTAAAACTAGCACTTTAAATTTTCCAATAATATCAGTTAATCCACCAAATAACGGCATAGATATCATCATTATGAAATTGATATATAATAGATAAATAAGGGCAGTTGTATTATCAAGATGCATGACATCATGGTAATATACATTGGAGGTTTTTATTAAATATACAATACTGCTAGCAAATGCACCAGCACAAAATGTTAAAAACATTGCTTTCCAAGCTGTCTTGACTACGTTAATAAAAGGAGCCTTTAAAGTTTTGTTCTGTTCAGCTAACATTTTAAAAATAGGGGTCTCTGATACACGAAGACGTAAATAAAAGCCAACCAACCCTAGAACTCCACCCAATAAAAATGCAAAACGCCAAGCAAAGTTAAGATGATGAAAATATTGTTCAATAATAATTCCCACAAGAGTAGCAATCAACGTACCAGCAATATTTGAGCCATTCACTAAACCAGCCGTTAAACCCGATCGTAAATTTTGATGATGCTCTAGAATAAAAATAGCCGCTCCAGCCCCTTCACCACTAATACACAGACCTTGTAAGAGACGCATTATGATCAATATTATTGGTGCACAAATTCCTATGCTGTAATAAGAAGGGATTAACCCCATAGTGAATGTTGGTATAGTCATGCCAAGCATAGAAATAATCAAGGAGATACGACGACCATATTTATCTGCAACATAACCAAAAAATATGCCACCTATTGGTCTAGTAACAAATCCTACTGCGAATACACAGAGACTTAACATTATTTGTATAAATTCTGAATTTCCAGGAAAAAATGTACGACCAATCATTAGTGAGAATACTGAGTATACTGTGAAATCGTAATATTCTAGTATATTTCCTGAAATTGCTGATAAAAAAACGGACTTAGGTTTACTCATCTATATCTTATCAAATAAATTTAATTAAATCGGATTATAGACAACTTAACCAACTTATAAAGCGTAAAATAATTTTATTTTCTTGTGATAAATTTACCTTACGCATGGCATTTAAAAGTCATAGGAAAAATAACCTGACGTCATTGCTAGGAACTTTTGGTGGCGACGAAGCAATCCAATGAATGTGGATTGCCACGACCACTACGTGGTCTCGCAATGACGTCTTGTACTTTTCTGCAATTTTTAAATTGCCATGGGGGTTATGCGTAAAGTGAGTGATAAATATTCTTTTAGGAATTTATCCCTACATTATATCAACTTATTTATCATATTATTCCAATCTTGTCAACTTTTAGTTTTATAGCGGCATAATGGCAGTTTAATAGTAACCAAAAATGGATTGCTTCGTCGGCTCACGCCTCCTCGCAATGAAGTATAGCTTAATCAAAGAAAATAGCGACAAGAGGAAGAAAATATAGTATAAATATAGAGAGAAAAAATATAGTAAAATCCGATGCCAAGAAGTTATAGTTACGATCTGAGAACAAGAGTAATAAAGGATGTAAATGCCAAAAT
>JAIRUG010000110.1 GCA_031254535.1 Rickettsia sp. | reverse complement strand
CACTCCAATAGCTAAATAAACTGCTTTATTTATTATTACATGATTATCTCTTGCCTTAACATGAATACAATCTAAGTACATTATAGGATATACATTATCAAGTGCTCTATTCTGCCAGGCAGTTACTTCCTCTAAAATACCATCAGTTACCTTTGATATTAACTCAGATGATACTTTGGTAGAATAGATTTCCTCTAAATGTCCTTGTATCTCCCTTGTGGTCATACCTCTTGCATACAGAGATATTACTTTATCATCAAATCCTTCAAATTTACGCACTCCTTTTGGAATTAGTTGAGGTGCAAATTCTCCTTCCCGATCCCTTGGCACTTCTACTGTCAATTTACGACCTTCTCGATCTATTAGAGTCTTTTCATAATTGCCATTACGTCTGTTATCTGAGTCTTTCTCATTTTTAGAATGTTTCTCATAACCTATATGAGATTCCATTTCTTTCTCTAAAATCTTATTTATTATCTGCTTTTTAATTTCCTGAAATATCCCTTCTTTGCCAAATATCTCAGATGGATCACTTTGTGATAGTATTTCTGATACTACTTTTTCTATAGTCGGATTTGATACTTTACTCTTATTCTTCATATTAGCCTCATGTAAGTTGTTTTAATTAATTTTATTCTTAACTATTTTCATAACTTACACAAACTTTCTGACAGACCCAAATTTTGCTCGGGTTATCTCAAAATATTACTCAAAATAAATTATTTTTTCTGAGTAAGAGAATGAATAAAAGATTTGCTAAGACCAGTTACAGCAGAAATAAAAGCAACATCAGAGCCTTGATCTAACATTTTTTTTGCTATTTCAACTCTCTCTTCAGCTTTACCTTCAGCTTTACCTTTAGCTTCACCGATCTCGATGCCTTCAGCTTTACCGACCTGGATGCCTTGAACTATACCTTTTTCTATACCCTCATCAATATATTTCTCAGCAATAGTTCTCATAATATTCTCCTCTTCTGTTGCAGTTAAATGACTCGCTATTAGCCTCTCTAGCTCTTGTTGCTTACCTTCTTCTATCTTAGCATCACTATACCATAAAAACGCTCCTATGTAAATATATTCTGTTGCCTTGTCTATACTAATATATGGTTTAAAATTTGTTAAAAGTTCATCCCACAACTTCAATATATCTCGCTGCTGTACATATTTCATCATATATTCTAACATCCCGAAATGTTGCTTCTGCTTTATCTCATCATCAGACATTGATTGTAAATCTATTAGCTTATAATCCTCACACATTAGTTGCTTTGCAAGCTTGGGATCGCTAAATAACTCAAACAAGTTCTTTGGCACATTAAACTTTCTAGTACCATGATAAAACACCATCGGTATTATAAGTGGTATTTTATTCCTACCTTTTTTATGTCGTTCACATAATAACAACATATATTTCCATAATTTAAGTGCCATCCAATAGTTTGGTCTTATCTCCGCCTCAATCAACACATAAACAAAGGCTTGTTCATTATCTTTAGTCTTAACAGAATAGACTAAATCACTAAGACTTCTTTTGAGGTCGTCCTCAACAAATGATTCTTTCTCTATTGTTATTTTGCTTAAATCAACTATTTCCTTAACCTCTTCTGGTAAATAATGTTCCAAAAGTTCTTGGGCTGCTATTTGATTGACCATTATCTTTTTAAATAATGCATCATGTTTTAGTTGATTTGACATATCCTTAATTAGTTAATTATTATTTTTAATATAATCTATATAGTACCTTTAACTACTATTCCCTGATTTTTCTGCGTCTCTGCTGCATTTTGTAATTCATTTTTTATTTCCTTACCTATTGCTGATTGTGGATTAATATATTGCATCACTTGTTTATCTTTGCCTATGGCAACTAAGTAATCTTCTGGTACGGTGTAGCTTTTACCTCTAAAATCATTTATTACTATATCGCAGAATCTAACATTACCTAAATTATAATTAGGAGCAAACTTATTTTTCATTATTTGCAAATCTTTATGTTATTTTCTGCTCAATAGCTTTAGAACAACTATTCTTGCTATAGAGGATAAAAGACTCTATGCCTTTCTCCTTATATATTTGCAAGGCTGTATTTATGTTCTCCTTAGTAGCAAATCTTTCCAATGATTTTATTTGCCATTGAAACTTCTGTAATATATCGTGATTTGCTGATTTTCCAAGTTCTAGTTCTATAGATTTGATTTGTGATTTATTATTGTCAGCATTATTAACTGGTTTTAATGACTCAGTAAATTTAGTTGTTTTTTCATTTATTGTTGTTAATTTTGCTATTTCAGGTTCTATATACTTTTTAATAGATTCTGCTCCTTTAGCTTTGAGCATATCGTTAAAATCCCCATATCTTGCGGCATTATTACTGATACTAATGCACCTTTAGCTGTTAATTGTTCTTTAGCTTTAATGACACTATTAACTGATATGGCACTTTGTCCATCATTATCTGCTGCAATGATTATCTTCTCTCCTTTTGTAGGCTGATAATTCTTAATATTACTTATACCTAAACTACAGATGATTTTACCTTTAATACCTGCTTCCTGCAAGCTTAAAGCTGTTTCTACTCCTTCTGCTATAATTGTTACATTATTCCTTGGTTTATTTTTCTGTTGATTATCTTGTTGAATTTCTACAAAACAACCACTAATTTTACCAAATGAACGTTTATTAACTGCAATATCAGCTTTAGCACTTGTTTCTTTATTTAAGTAGATCGATTGTCCACCAGTGATTTTACCGCCTTGATCTCGTACAAAAGCAATTAAGGCTGGATAATATTGTTTGCTTCCATTATCCCACATCATGTTAGTTTTAAGATCGCCGCTTAACTTAAATTTTTCTAATACTGTTTCAATTCCACGGTGCTTACCTAAATATTGTCTAGCTACATTATTATTAGTAGAATGTAGTATTGAGCTTGATTTTTCATATAATCCTTCCGCTCGTTTTATCTTAGCTGCTTCTTTAATCTTGTTCATGTTGATTCTGGGTTTTATCTTGCCTGTAAGACTTATCTGATACCAAATCCGCTAGCATATCTTGTTTATTGACAGTTGCCATACCAACCATTTCTTGTAAATATTTCTTGGCTTCAACAAAGTTACATTTTCTTTCTCTTTGTACTAAGGTAAATAAATCTCCACCTTCACCTTTACTAAAATCATACCATATTCCAGCCTTGCTGCCTTTAATCTTCATTGCTATTTTGCCATCTTTTTCCCAGCGTAATATATAATTATTGGATAAAAGCTCATTTGGTCTACCAAGAAGACTATGTGCTATGTCTTCAGCTTTGAAAGATAGTAATTGCTTCAACTTTAGACTCTCTTGCTTGTTAATAAAATCATAATTAATGTTATTTGTCATATTTTTATTTTTTATATTATCCTGAGTAGAAGTATAATTTGTCATAATATCTTCTTGTAACTTAGTATTTATTCTTCGCTCTTGTTTATTACTATTAGTTAACATTTGACAAGAGTTGTTTAACCCTTCTTGTAGTTGATTATTTTGAGCAAGATTCATGCTAGTCTGCTGCAAAACTTCTACTACTTTAACAAGTGACTCTGCTGTTACTTTTGGTTGATAATATTGCTTATTATTATGCAATCTATCCTCTATGTCATTGGCTACATATTTAAACCAATTACCTAGTTTATTGATGATAGTAGGATTCTTATCTTCATGCATTTTGTTTAAATCTTCTAAAGTTTTAAAATGCATACTTGCTAGCCTATCATCTATCCTAGCAAGTTGTGATATTAAACTTGCCATATTTCTTGTAGCCTGCCTATTACAGTACAGCTTGACTTGTTCTACATGCCTGGTCATCTCAACATAAGAGTTTCGAACATTACAGGCTAGATTATGTAAAACATATACATCTTTAATTGATGCTCCTTGAGCTTTAAAGACTGTAGAAGCATAGCCATGTTTAAAACTTATCTGCTCTGGATTAAATGCTATTTCTCTGCCTTGATCTGTTTTAGCGACAAACTTATTGTTACTTACTGAAACTAGAGTAGCAAATTCACCATTTTCTATTTGTAGCTCTTTGTCAGTAGCTTTAAATAAAATACGATCTCCTACCATATAATCTTCATATTGCTTATCTGATTTTGAGCCTAGAATAAAGCGACGATATTCTTTACCCGTTAGTAATCCACTTGCTTTTAATAATTCTCTTATTCCTTGATTAATACTATCTACTTCTTGGTTGCCTACAGTAATTATTAAACGTTCTTGTAGAGTAAATCTGCTACTATTCCAACCATTAATTAATCTTGCCATTGATTCTTCCAAAGTATGATCAATCTTTAACCCATTATGCCTCTCTAACAACACTATCCCAGCTGCAATATCTGACTTAGCAAAACATAAAGCCATTTCTCTTGCCCACTGCTGGCTTTGTCTTCTAATATCACTGAGTACATATGAACCAAATGTATTGGCAAATATTTCCAACATACCACCCCGCTCGATTGAGGTTAGTTGCTTCTCATCTCCTGCTAATATTACATTACAATTAGAGCTTCTTGCTATCTTAAATAATTCTAAATAATCACTATTACTTACCATTCCTGCTTCATCTACTACTAGTAAACTATTATTTGGTAGAGTAATTTTACCATTATACAATTTAAATAAAAATCCCTTTACCGTGTAACATTGTTGATAACCCTTACTTTTTAGCTCTGATACAGCTTTATGAGTAGGGCTAAGCCCTATAATATTTTGTCCATGGTGAGTAACAAGTTTATAGGCAGTAGCAAGTATTTGTGATTTACCAGTACCAGCTCTACCACGCAGTATTCTTATCCCATTATATTGCAGTAAAATATGTTGTAGTGCTTCTCTCTGAGACTCGCTAATGTTAGAAAGTTTTGCTATGTCTTCTTTTAAACTTGTTATATTACCGACTATATTATAATTGATATTATCATGAATTTTATCAGCTATTCTAAGTAAACGCGTTTCTTCTTCTCGAACGTCGCAAGTAGTATAATATTTAGTATCTTTGCCATCTTCATTATATAGTTTTACTAACCTATCTGAATTTAATACGCCTTGAATTAATTTTTGTTTTTCCTCTTTTCCTTGAATTTCTTTAACTGCTCTTACTACATCTTGTTTACTAAAAATAGCTTGATGGCTTATAATACGATTTAATACCCCATCACTATCTTTAATAATTTTTAGATGAGCTAGCTTGCGTAGCTCATTTTGCTCTGATATTTCATTAATGATGCTTCTCATTCTCACAGGACCAAGATGTTGTTGTGGCATCATGCTTATTGAATCCACTCTAGTTTCTAAACCTAATTTAGCAAAATATCTGTTCATTACTTCTTTGGCTCTCTGATGAATCATCTGTGATTCTGGAATAATAAATGCTTTCCCTTTAACTTTTTTAAATTCAGGGTTTAAATCTACTGCCTTAGCTCCTAAATTTTTACCATCTTCTGTAAATCTCCTAGTAGTAATGAGGAGATGAGCATGCCAATTTCGTTCTCCATTATGAGGTTTATGTATATCTACTTGCACTCCTAAACCATTTTTTACCCATGCCATCTCTTCTATTATTGCATGGGTAATGGCTATTCTATCTTGTAAATCTAGCTCCTTATCGTCAGGCAAGGCTATAACAACATCTTTTAATAACTGGCTATTCTTTCTTTTCTCTGTCCGTTCTACTTCATTCATTAATATTTCAGGGTCTTTAAATCTTCGTTCTACATAGCTAGGTAGTAAAACTGTATGATAGACGTTATCTCCTTTTCTGGCAAAATTATAAGTAACATTAGTCTGATGATCTTTAATAATCATCCTCGCATTATAAGCGGCTTTACAACAGCTATTTCCTCCTGAACTTCTACTTACTATCTCGATCCTGGCAAATTGTATCGCCATAATTCTTTACTGTGCATTATCTCAATTTTCCACTATATTACCATGCTAATTTTAAATCATCGAGTAGAATCTAGATCAAATGAACCAGCAAAAAAAAGCAATAAACTTTAGTTTATATATTGCGTATAGTGCGACACGATGGCACTAAAATAAAGTCTGCAAGTATATTGCGTATAGTGCGACACGATGGCACTAAAATAAAGTCTGCAAGTATATTGCGTATAGT
>JAIRUG010000048.1 GCA_031254535.1 Rickettsia sp. | reverse complement strand
CAAATTTTTTAGCAACATCGGCGATTATAAAGATAGGTTACGTACCTTAATAAATGATAATTTCCAAACTATGACCGTTAACCATTTCTGCAACTCTTCAGGTTAATTGAGTATATAATTATTTTCCTGTTCAACAATTGATTGCAACGATAAATTATCGTAAATAATAATAGGATCATTTAAGTAATTAATTATGCTACTGAAAGAATTGTAAAATAAAGGAGATAAATGTTCATATCCTTGAAACTTTTTTCCTTCAATCACTGATTCATATAAAGGGATATTCACGCAATTAACACCAAAAACTTTTAAATAATTATCTCTAAAATTCTTTATTGTTTCTGGGTTTAATATCACCTCACTAGCAGAATTAAGTATTAACTCTGTACAATTATTGGTAGAAATCTGGCTATCAATATCAAATTCCTTGATTGATTCTATGTGATCCCAACTAAAATTAATACGATAAGCTTTAGAACCAGGCAAGACTATATCTACTATCTCTCCTCTTACAGAAAACTCACCACTATCAATGCTACTACTACTCCTGGTAAAACTATTATGTACCAAGAATTCTGCTAGTTTACTGGCTGAGAGCTTCATTTTATTGTGTAATCTCAAAAAAGACTTAACTAATAACTCTGGAGGAGGTAATTTTGTCAGCAGATTTACAGCATTAGTCACTACCAATTTTCTGTCGTTATTAGTTGCCAAATAACTCAATATATTCGCTCTTTCTGATAAAATATTTTGATTTGGTGAAATACGATCATATGGTATAGTATCAAGGCTAGGGAAATATAATATATTGCTAGTTTTAATATTTTGTGCCATAAACAATAATTGTTTATGGCTATTAATTGCGTCATCTTCGCTAGCAAAAACAAGTAAAATATTCTTGGTGGGTTTATTTGAAAAATACTCACTAGCAAAAAAACTTTTTGCACTGAGTGGCAGTGGTTGTTGTATCATTATTTACTAAGCTTCTATGTTGTTAATATCAAAACGTGAGCGTTCACGGTTTTTTTGCTATTTTCTTATGATGAACAAAAAATCTGCTCGCCAAACGTCATTGCGAGGAGCCGCTTTGCGGCGACGCGGTAATCCAAAAAATGACCAGGAATGGATTGCTTCTTGGCTCACGCCTCCTCGCAATGACGTCTTGTACTTTAGTTTTTTTTCCCGTGAACACTCACATCAAAACTAAGTATTTGTAACATTACTTTTGAATTTAAGTGAGAAGGAGGAATCGTTTTATTGGTAATCCAGTCATAAATATCTCTATCATTTTGCTTAAGTATTAAAGCAAAATCTGCTAAACTAGCTCCATCCATGTTAGCAAGAAATTTTTCAGCAAATTTACCTAATATTAACCCAATTTCTTTGCAACCACGATTTTTGCTTTGGTATAATAGTTTTTTGGTTAAAGATGCTGTGTTAAAATAATCCATATTTACAATCTTATAAAAAAACATCATAATATAATTCAGATAGTTTGACAATTACCAAATATAAAATAAAATGTAGGCTGTATAAAATGGTGCGAGAATTTAATTGTTCCAAATCTTCCTTGTTTATTAGACCTCTTGACGATCTACTTGTGTGGTCTCGCAATGACATCAGCGTCATTGCGAGGAGGCGTAACCGACGAAGCAATCCAGGAAAGTCATTAGAAATGGATTGCTTCGACCATTACATGGTCTCGCAATGACGTATATGCAACCCAACCTCATTGCGAGGAGGCGTAGCCGACGAAGCAATCCAAGAAGGTGATAAAAATGGATTGCTTCGACCATTACATGGTCTCGCAATGACGTGTATGCAACCCAACGTCATTGCGAGGAGGTGTAGCCGACGAAGCAATCCAGGAAAGTGATTAGAAATGGATTGCTTCGACCATTGCATGGTCTCGCAATGACGTATATGAATGCAGATTGCCACGAATTACTTGCGTGGTCTCGTAATGACATTTTAATATATCAAAGAAATGCTAAATTTTATGAGTATCAAAAATATATCTTCCTTAGAGGCTTATAAGTTGCTAGAAATGGATAATAACAGTATTATCATTGACATTAGAACTACTGAAGAATGGCAGCAAGTAGGCATTCCAAGGATTGATAAAGATAAGATAGTTTTTGTTAGTTGGTGCTTATTGCCTAATACGTCATTAAATAACGAATTTAAGAACCAATTGATGTCGAAAGTTAATAATAACCATAAACTATTATTTCTTTGTCGTTCAGGTGGTAGATCCTATGAAGCAGCCTCGTGTGCTGATAGTTTAGGTTATAAAAACTGCTATAATATCATTGATGGTTTTGAAGGAGGAACTAATGGAGCTGGTTGGAAACAAAATAATTTACCATGGCAAATTTTGTGAGTACTAACCATAATCAATTAACTATAGCAAAGGAAGTGACTTATCATAGAGATATTTGGCAACAAGTTTGTTCTGACCTTAATAAACATTATGGTGATGCCTTGTATAAAAGTTGGTTCAGTAAGATTAACTTTCTAGAGGCTACTACTAGTACTATTGTACTTTCTACACCAACAAACTTTATTCGAGATTGGGTGAAATCAAGATATGCACGTACTATATTGCAATCTTGGCAGTCCTATGACAAAGATATCGAATCAATGGAGTTCGTTACTAAAGAATTATCAGAACAAAACCCAAATATACCTGAATATTCAGCAAAAGTTTCATCAATAAAAGAAGGGCTGGATATCAACTCCGAAGGTATTTTTTCAGCATTAGACTTACGATTTACTTTTGAAAATTTTGTGGTTGGTGGACCAAATGAATTAGCGTATGCAGCCTCTAGAGCGGTTGCTGAATCAGAAGGTGCGGTAGCTGAATCTAACCCCTTATTTTTATATGGAGGAGTTGGACTTGGCAAAACACACTTAATGCATGCCATTGCTTGGTATATAAAACATAATAACCCGACTCGTAAGGTAATTTATATGTCGGCAGAAAAGTTTATGTATCAATTCATCAAGGCACTACGTAATAAAGATGTTATGTCTTTTAAAGAAGAATTTCGTTCGGTTGACGTGCTAATGATCGATGATATTCAATTTATATCAGGTAAGGATAGCACCCAAGAGGAGTTTTTCCATACTTTCAATGCTTTAATTGATAATAATCGTCAAATGGTTATATCGTGTGACCGTTCACCTTCAGACTTAGATAACATCGAAGATCGAATTAAATCTAGGCTTGGTTGGGGATTGGTAGCAGATGTCCACAGCACTACTTATGAACTAAGATTGGGAATCTTAGAATCTAAACTTGAACAAATGAATATCCATATACCTAAAAATGTCATAGAATTTTTAGCAGCTAAAATAACATCGAATGTCAGAGAGTTAGAAGGAGCTCTTAATAAAGTTATCGCTCATTCTACTTTAGTTGGTAGGGAAATAACTTTAGAAAACACACAAAATATCTTGCGTGACTTACTACGTTCCAATGAAAAAATTATAACAATTGAGGATATTCAAAGAAAAGTAGCTGATCGTTATAATATTAAATTTTCTGATATGTCTTCTCCTAGACGTATTCGCTCAATAGCTAGACCAAGACAAGTTGCTATGTATTTGAGTAAAACATTAACGCCAAAAAGCCTGACTGATATCGGTAAGAAATTTGGTAAGAAAGATCATACTACGATAATGCATGCTATCAAAAAGGTAGAAGAATTATGTGAGATTGATACAGAATTCCGAGAAGAACTTAGCCTGTTAATGAAGATACTGCAAAATTAAACTTCTGAATGTGGATTGCCACGACCTACTTGCGTGGTCTCGCAATGACTTATGTGCCTATAGCTCGTCATTGCGAGGAGCCACTTTAGTGGTGACTAAGCAATCCAAGAAGGTGATTAGAAATGGATTGCTTCGTCGGCTCATGCCTCTTCGTAATGACGTTAGTTTGTATGGATAAATACTAATCGGGTTAGCTATAATATTAAGTAGTTGAAAATATATTAGACTTAGCTAAATAACTTATCTATATTTAGAGATATAGTAACACAACTAACATTTACACCAAATTCACAGACATCTATTAGCGAGAAGCTACTTTAGTAGCATTGATGCAATCCAAAAAGTGATTATAGATGGATTGCTTCGTTGCCTTTAGCTCCTCGCTAATAGACGGAGTAATGCTAGTCGGGTTAGCTATAGATAATATTAAAATCACAAATTAAAAAAGCAAAATTATGTCAAGTGGTGAAATTGAAAGAAAAGAGTTAAACTGTTCTTTTTGTGGTAAAAATCAATATGAAGTGATAAAATTAATTGCTGGACCAACGGTATTCATTTGTAATGAATGTATTGAACTTTGCCTTGATATTATAAAAGAAGAAACTAAGGTAGCACTTAAGCAAATCTCCTCTTCAATTCCAACACCACAAAGAATTTTCTCCACTCTTAATGATTACGTAGTTGGTCAGGAGCAAGCAAAAAAAGTCTTATCAGTTGCGGTGTATAATCACTATAAACGATTAGAATATATTGAGTCAGGTAATAATGATGTCGAATTAAATAAATCAAATATTCTGGTTATTGGCTCTACTGGTTCAGGTAAAACTCTTTTGGCACAAACCTTAGCAAAAATTCTTGATGTACCTTTTACTATGGCAGACGCAACTTCTTTAACCGAAGCTGGCTATGTTGGTGAAGATGTTGAAAATATCTTGCTAAGATTATTACAAGCAGCAGATTTTAATATAGCTAAAGCCCAACGAGGTATTGTTTATATAGATGAAGTAGATAAAATAGCAAGGAAATCTGAGAATCCTTCCATAACAAGAGATGTGTCAGGAGAAGGGGTACAACAAGCGTTACTTAAAATCATGGAAGGAACTATTGCATCTGTTCCTCCACAAAGCGGTAGAAAACACCCACAGCAAGATTTTGTGCAAGTAGATACTTCCAATATTTTGTTTATATGTGGCGGTGCTTTCATGGGAATAGATAGTATTATTAATGCTCGTACTGCTCAGAGTTCAATTGGTTTTGCAGCAAATGTCCAATCAAAACAAGAGAAAAACCACAGTGAAACACTCAAATTATTAGAGATTGAAGATTTAGTAAAGTTTGGGTTAATTCCTGAATTCATTGGTAGACTTCCAGTAATAGCAACTTTAGATGACCTAGATAAATCATCTTTAGTGGCAATTTTAACTCAACCAAAGAATGCTGTTATCAAACAATATCATAAATTATTTGAGTTAGACGATATTGAACTATCAATTGATAATGAAGCTTTAGAAGCAATAGCCGAAAAAGCACTGGCACGAAAAACCGGAGCTAGGGGGCTCCGATCCATAATCGAAACACTTCTACTTGATAGCATGTATAATGTTACCAATCTAAAGAAAATGCACGTACATATTTCAAAAGATGTAATAGACGGCAATGCTTCACCAGTAGTTACCCCAAAAGCCTATGTAAAAGCTAAAAAACGTATGGCGGTTTAGAGTAATTCTATAGACTTATTACTAATTTCTGATGTAAGAATTTGTAGGATGTTTACAGTACTTCTTTAACAATTAATAGGAGATTTATATATGAGGAATAATACTAATTTCACCCCTCCAAATCATGTTACCCCAGCTGTGTTTCGTGCTGCCTTAAGGGCATTGTACTCCATACCTGTTGTTAATAACAATTTGAACCTTCTAATCCTTGATGCACCCATTGTTACCAATTCCCCTGATGCTCACTCCACACCACTGCTAGGAGCAGAAGAACAACATATACCTACAGAGTAAACAACATCACCACTTCAAAAGCTGTAAAAGCAGCTTTTGAAGTTAGTTACAAATGTTAAGTATATTTTAAAAAAGTTTTACTGATTTGTCACGAAGCAACATAATTCCTATAGCAAGAAATGGGGCGAATATAGTTGTTACTTCAATCAACAAGACTTCGTCAGTAATTTCTTTTTGTAACTCTTCTCTAATTAAATCAAATATCTCCTGCAAGCTTTTTTCACCATCTATCATTTGTTTAAAAACATATTTGGTATAATTAGAAACTGGTATAGCAATATTGATATTTTGTAACCACGAAGTATTTAACGTAAAATTAATGACATTGCCAGCTATCAAAGCACTAACTTCCATATGATCATAAATTTGTTTGGCAATACCTGTAATACCGTAAAAATATGGTACATTATTCAAATTATCAAGAGTAGCAATAGTATCTTTTACATTAGAAGCAAAAAAACTATGTTTAATGATATTGCCAACAATTAATTCACAAATTGCTTGCTGAGTTATTATATCCATCTTTTTAATTTTCTGCAGAAGAGAAAAATCACTAATATAATTCTCAATTTTTAAAGCTAATTTTTCATTAACATCAGAAAATTCGACAAAATTTAAACCTGCATTATCAATAAATTCATATAATTCAGGAATAGAATAAGCCCTATCTTGTTTATGCAAGAACAGATCATATAAACCTATATCACCGAAAGTAATATGGTCTCTTAATAGCTCTTGTCCACGTATATACCAGTTAGTTGCAGGGAAACCAGCCATAACAGCCTTAGCATTCATTACTTCCTCTACCCTATTGCTAACACCCTGGTTTACCATTCTCATAATATCTTGCACCTGATATAGCCCAGTACGACCATATTTAGCGTAAACCATTACACCAATTGCTCCATGGTCAGTTAGAGAATCTTTTAAAATCTTTAAGCCATCGGGAGGACTTTTTAAATGGTGTAATACTCCTGTACAATTAATATAATCAAACTTACCTAAATTAAGCTTTGGAATATTTAAGATAGAATCATATACCCATTTAATATTGGTAAGACCGCGTTTCTCGGCACGTTTTTGAGCGATCTCCATGCTTGGCTTGCTAAAATCTAAATATACCACTTCGGCATTTTTATTTTTTAGCTGCTCTGCCATATAAATAGTAGAATCACCAGTACCACCACCGGCAATTAACACTCGAAAACCTGAATTAAAATCCTCCTTACCTTGATATAAATAATGATTTAATTCGCCCAAAAATTCACCACTAATTGCCAGTAATCTTTTTGTTTCTTCCTCAGGATCCCTATAAGGATAGGGATAATCTTGATAATGCTCTTGAACTGTAGCAAGATCGTTTGTTGTTTCGATAAGAACACTAGTCTGTGATTTTACTTGTTTAGATTTTGACATAAAAAAACTTATATTTATAATGAATATGGATTGCCACGCTCACGTACGTTCGCTCGCAATGACGTATGTACACTATTAATTGTCATTGCGAGGAGCTACTTTAGTAGCGACAAAGCAATCCAGGAAAGTGATTAAAAATGGATTGCTTCGACCATTACATGGTCTCGCTAATAGACGCCTGGGTTGCATATTTTGAATATAATTAAAAAAATCATATTATCAAGTCCTTTATTTGTAATTGTATAGTATGACGTTCTTGCCAGCTATTCATTTTTAATGAACCAATCACAGAAATATTATGTGACTTAATATTAAGTAAAACATTCTCTATAGGAGTAGATACAGCATTGAAAGCAATAGCAGAAAGTGCTTTAGAGCCAAAAGCTTCCTTAGAAGGAGCAAGCAAACATCTTATATGTTTTTCTCCGACTATGTCAGCTTTCAATACAAAAAGATTAGAGAATTTAAATATTGGTTCATGATTTCCTTGACCAAATGGTTCGAGCTTACTTAACTCATCCATTAGCAGCAAATTCACACTATTAGTAGTGAGTTCAGCATCATATTCTTCGCAGATAAGGTCATTCTGATTACTCATATCACTCTTAAAGGCGTGATTTAAGAATTCTTGCAATTCTTGCAATTTTTCTTCTAATACTGTAAATCCAGCAGCCATTGCATGCCCCCCACCAACTATAATTAACTCTTTAGTCTTGGCATTGATAATTTTACTACCAAAATCAACATTTTTGATAGAACGGCAAGAAGCCTTACCTATTCCATCATTTAAAGCTATAACTGATACCGGTTTATTAAATTTTTCCTTTAATCTTCCAGCAACAATACCGATCACACCTGGATGCCACCCTTTACCAACTATAAATAATGAGCTATCATTTTCTTGGGTTAAAGCTATTTTAGTAGCTTCCTCTATCATTATCAGTTCTATTACTTTCCGTTCATTATTATGTTTCTCCAACTCTTGTGCTAATCTATTTGCTTCTATTGAACATTCGGTAGATAAAAGACTAGCTCCCAAGGATGATTTACCAACTCTTCCACCGGCATTAATCCTAGGTCCTAAGACAAATCCCAAATGATAACAGTTTGGTTTTTCATTTAAGCCAGCAATATCGCATAAGGTTGTCAAGCCCAGATTCTTTCTTTGTTGAAGGATTTTTAATCCTTGGGCAACAAAAGCACGATTTAAATGAATAAGCTTCATTACATCGCATACTGTGCCAAGTGCAACTAAATCTAAATATTGCATTAAGTTGGGTATATTATAGCTACTCTGATTAGTATTTATTTGTAGCAAACTGGCGTCATTGCGAGGAGATGCTTTAGCATCGACGAAGCAATCCAAATGCTTTCTTTGCTCCTCGCAATGATCATTGGCAAAAAAATTTTGTTTTTTTAAATCAGATAATAAGGCAGTAGCAAATAAAAATGATACTCCTACAGCAGCCAGATACTTATAATCGCTGGCTTCATCAATACGATTCGGATTAACAATAGCAACAGCTTCAGGTAATATATCACTACTAATGTGATGATCGATTACTATCACATCAAGTCCTACCAGCGATGCATATTTCAGAGCTTCATGTGCCATTGCTCCACAATCTACGGTAATAAGCAGTTTAGTTGCATTGTCCTTAATTTTCTGCATAGCAGCTGGGGTTGGTCCATACCCTTCAGCAATTCGGTCTGGAACGTAAATATCAACCTCTTGCCCCAAATTTCCAAATAAATTCTTAAGCAATGATGAAGAGGTAGCCCCATCAACGTCATAATCAGCAAATATGCAGATTTTTTGTTTATTTATAATGGCTTCTATAGTCCTATCTACCGCCTTGTGCATATCAAGTAAATGAAAAGGATCTGGTAGTAGATTCTTAAGTTTAGGTGATAGAAAATCAGTAGCTTGTAGCAAATTCTCTAGACGGGGAGATAGAACCCTTGCTAGAAAATCACTAATTCCTACAGAACGACAAAGCTCTAAAACATCATCCTCATTAACCAATCGCTGCTGCCATATTTTGCCATTTACTGACTTGCCATTTACTGAAAATTTAGGTTCTGAATTCTTAGGTTCTAGTACTATTGACATTAAAGTATAACCTATATTAAAAAAGTATTTACCTACAACGTCATTGCGAGGAGGCGTGAGCCGACGAAGCAATCCATTTTTGGTTACTTTTATGGATTGCATCAATGCTACTATCGTCGCTCCTCGCAATGACAAAGAAGCTATCAACTATACCAAGAGCAAGCTGAGGAATTGCATAACCAAATTTCATTGAGTATAAACCTCATCTCTTATCGCTATTCTTAAAACAAGCACTATTAACAACTCTTCTTCTATGCTACAAATACCCTATACTTCCCTATCCTATATCTCCACAATCCAACGTAATCATATTTCATTGGCTTACCTAAATCTTTAGGATGAGTACATTTTAGCACCTTATTTTTTAAATAATTACTGATCAATTCTTGTGATATTTTATCTAGCTTTCTAAATTCTTTAGCAGCCTTGAAATCAAATTCAATTTTCCAAGTCATTATTATCTTCTAACTTCTCTAAAGATATCCTAGGATTTCTTTGTTCCAATCTATGCAAAGCTATAAAATAATCTTCCTTTTCTTGCAAAAAACTCTCTACTGCTTTTCTGATAAGATAACTTTTCTTTCTATCTATAGTTTTTCCAAGCTGGTCTAATCTATTATAAAGATCATCTGGTAGCTTTGATGTGATTGTATGCATAGATATACTTTTTATATATTATATACTATTAAATATAATGTATACTTTTTACAAAGTCAAATAAATCGTTCCACAAACCCAAATCATGGCATTTACTAGCTTATATAGTCAATTAACTTGAATTGACAACGTTATAAATCTGATTAGTATTTAGCCTTAGCGTCTATTAGCGAGGAACCACTTTAGTGGCATTGATGCAATCCAAAAAACGATTAAAAATGGATTGCTTCGTCGGCTATGCCTCCTCACAATGACGTTGTAGGTATACTACTCATAAATGAAGGGTTGCAAAGATAGGAGAGATATTATAGAGTATATGACATTATGAGTAAGAATGTATTGACAGAAGAACAAAGAGAAAAGTTGAAGGAACGTCATAAGA
>JAIRUG010000036.1 GCA_031254535.1 Rickettsia sp. | reverse complement strand
CTGGATTCAATAGTTTTTAATTCTTTAGCTACTACTTCAAAATCAAATAATTCTTTAAATTTACGATATTGATGCTTTGGGTTCACTAACTGATTTAGACTTACCATTGTCATTTGATTTGAAGACATTCTACAACTCTCTTTATTTCTTTTTTTCATTATATCATACCAATCTCATTTTTCAACAGTCCCTTAATAGGTAATTTCGTCGTTGTTTTCTTCTAACTTTTAACAGCCTCCTAGCAGCCGCTATTAGCGAGGAGCCACTTTGTGGCATTGATGCAATCCAATCCAGAAAAGTGGTTAGAAATGGATTGCTTCGACCATTACATGGTTTCGCAATGACATATAACACATGTCATTGCGAGGAGCGACGAAGCAATCCAAAAATTAGAATAAATATGGATTGCTTCGTCACCACTAAAGTATCTTCTCGCGATGACGCCAGTTTACTATATGGCTAATCGAGTTAGCTATAAAAAAATCAAAATTCAACTTTTTACAAGAAGCCTATTTAAAATATCTTAAACTATGATATTATATATCAATTTAATTGTTCCCAAGTAAAGTATGGCAGTTTAAAAGTCATAGGGAAAACAACCGGTGCTATTAGCGACGAGCTACTTTAGTAGCGGTGAAGCAATCTAATGAATAGTGGATTGCCACGACCTACTTGCGTGGTCTCGCTAATAGACATATATGCAACACACCGTCATTGCGAGGAGAGCATAAGGTCGACGAAGCAATCCATAAAAGTAACCAAAAATGGATTGCTTTGTCGTGTTTACACACTCCTCGCAATGACGTTGGAGCACATGAATAAAGTAGCTCCTCGCAATGATGCTTTGGGTTTTTAGGCTGTTTCCTTTGCGACTTTTAAAATGCCTGCAAGTAAAGCAATCTATTTTAAAGGTATTATATGACTAACAAAATCAGTGTGCCAGTAATTTCTGCAGAATCAGGATTTTATCAATATTTGCAGAAAATTAACAAAGTTCCATCACTTTCACAAGAGGAGGAGTTTTTACTTGCCAAATCCTATCTTGAACAAAATGATTTAGAAGCTGCTCATAAGTTAGTAACTAGCCACTTGAAATTAGTAGCAAAAATTGCCATTAGATATAGAAATTATGGGCTACCTTTAAACGAGCTTGTATCAGAAGGAAATTTAGGTCTTATGCAAGCAGTAAAAAAATATAATCCTGATTTGGGTTTTCGCTTGTCTACTTATGCTCTGTGGTGGATTAAAGCTTCAATCCATGAATATGTCTTGAAATCTTGGTCTTTGGTTAAAATGGGTACTACGGCAGCACAAAAAAAGTTATTCTTTAGCCTTGGTAAAATTAAGCATAAAATTGCCAACCTATATTCAAGAGCTGTAACGGATAAAGACTTTGTTCAAATTGCTCAAGAACTTGGAGTGACTACCAATGAAGTTAGTGAAATGAATGCTAGGTTATCTGGTCCGGACTTATCGTTGAATAATTTGGTAAATGGTGATGATAATAGTGGTAGTGAATTAATTGAATTTTTACCAGAAACTCGTCCAAGTCAAGAGCTAAGATTAATTAGCCAAGAAGATTCTGCTAATAAGCATAACTTGTTAACCCAAGCTATGAAGATATTGAATGATCGCGAATTACATATTCTTATTGAGCGTAAATTAACAGATTCTCCAAAAACCCTCGATATTCTTAGTATGAAATATAAAATTTCTAAGGAAAGGATTAGACAGATTGAAAACACCGCATTTGAAAAAGTGAAAAACTTTATACTACAACAAATACCAAAACCTGTTTGAAAGTCTATTTATGTGCTCCAAACGTCATTGCGAGGAGCGACGAAGCAATTGTAAACCAAACATGAAAGAACCATTATCGATATATATACACTGGCCATTCTGTTTATCAAAATGTCCGTATTGTGACTTTAACTCTCATGTTTCAGATAAAGTAAACCATGATGATTGGCTGAAATGTTATGAGATAGAGCTTGATCATTTCAAGGATATTATAGGTCATAAATATATAAAATCTATTTTCTTTGGTGGTGGCACTCCATCTTTAATGAAGCCATTTGTTGTTGAAGGAATAATTAGAAAAATAGCAAATCTAGCAACAATAGATGAGCAAACAGAAATTACTTTAGAAACAAATCCCACTTCATTTGAGACTGAAAAATTTAAGGATTTTAGATCAGCTGGAATAAATCGTGTGTCAATTGGTGTCCAGTCTCTAGTGGAAAATGACTTAAAGAGTTTAGGGCGACAACATGATGTGGGGCAAGCAATCAAAACTATTGAGACAGCTCGTCGTATTTTTCCTAGAATATCTTTTGACCTAATTTATGCAAGAAGTAACCAAACTCTAGAAAGTTGGCAAGAGGAACTGACCAATGTCATGGAACTTGCCTCAGGTCATATAGCTTAACCAGATAATATGGCGACATCAGCTAATGCTGCCCAAACTGCCTGAAAGAAATCAGAGAAATTACCAGCACTTTTCCTGCTCTGCTGCTTAATTTTAAACCAGTAATG
>JAIRUG010000023.1 GCA_031254535.1 Rickettsia sp. | reverse complement strand
AAATTGCAATCTTTTAAAAATATTAGAGTTGATGATTTTTTTTGTAATTTTTTAGACAAAAGATTTTGTTTCTTTTTTTTGAAATTAGAGCAAATTTTTATCTTTCAACGGTCCCTTTCATAGAAAATTTTGTTTTTGTCGCAATCAGCCAATTTTGAAATTCTTCCTTACTTACCACTTCAATGGCAATCGGCATGAAAGCATGATTAACACCACAAAGCTCTGAACACTGACCGTAATACACACCTTTCTTACTAATTTTAGTCCAGGTTTCGTTGATTCTCCCAGGAACCGCATCGATTTTTATTCCTAATGCTGGTACTGCAAAACTATGTATAACATCTCCTGCGGTAATTAAAAATTTTACGGTAGTATTTTCTGGTATAATAATACGGTTATCAACCTCTAATAATCTTTTTTGACCAGGTTTTAAGTTTTCATCGGTAATTAAATAACTATCAAATTCAATATTATCATGATCAGGGTAGATATAATGCCAATACCACTGATATCCTACAACTTTAACCGTCATGTCTATTTCAGGGATTTTCTCTGCAAACCGTAAGATACGGAACGACGGTACAGCAATAATAACTAAAATTATTATAGGAATTATCGTCCAAACAACCTCAATCAAGATATTATAAGAGAATGTTGCTGGGATGGGATTAGCTTTGGCATTAAATCTAAGACAAACATACATTAGTAGAACGAAAATAAAGGCGACTATTCCTCCTGATATTAGCAGCAGAAAATTATGAAACTCATGGAGCTCCTCCATAAGAGGGCTTGCCGGGGTTTGCAGCAACATTTGCCACGCCTGAGGTGCTGATGCTAGGCAATCGTGAGCAAATAAAAGATATAAAATTAGACTTCCTACATAAGCCAATCTAGTTGGTGATTTTGTCGTCGAAACTCGCTTCCGCTCCTCATGTACGTTTATGTACACTGCGGTGCTCGGCTTCGTTTCTCCTAAAAATCCCTCAACTATTTTTGACTTATGCAGGAAGTCTATTATAAATTTTTTCATAAATAGTACTTAGTGGGCTTAATTCTTATGCTATAGTTAGACAATATAAGATGATATATGGTTTTATTAAAGTAAAAAAGATAGTATGGTGAAAAAATTTGAAGAATTTATTGTTGACTTTAAAGTGCCTTCTGATACGATTCGGCTTACTAATGAGTATAACTCAAATGATTTAAAATTACATATGGCTGGTCATTCAAAATTTAAAAATATTCAGCATCGAAAAGGTACACAAGATAAAAAAAGGGCAAAAATTTTTACTAAATTAGTTAGAGAAATTATTACGGCTGCTAAATTAGGTGCTGATATAAGCAATAATCCACGGCTGCGGAGTAGTATAGCTGCAGCTCGGAGTCAAAATTTGCCAAAGGATCGAATAGATAAGGCAATAAGTGCAGCAAGTGATTCAAGTAATAATGAAAATTATACAGAAATTAGATATGAAGGGTTTGCTCCTGGTGGGATTGCAATAATAGTAGAGGCTTTAACTGATAATAAAAATCGTACGGCTGCGGAGATTAGGTCGGCTTTTAGTAAATTTGGTGGAAATTTAGGTGAAACTGGCAGTGTCAGTTATATGTTTGATCATCTCGGAGTAATACAATATCCAGCAAATTTAGCAACACCAGAAGCTATATTTGAAAGTAGCCTAGAGGCTGGAGCAAAAGATATGATTTCTGAAGAAGATACATACTTAATCTACACAGATATTGAGAATTTTGTACAAACTCTTGAATTTTTGACCAATAAATATGGGACTCCCGAAGAATCTTACATAGGTTGGGTACCTAAAAATATCATGGTTATAGAAGAGAATGATAAAGCAGAGAAGCTACTAAAATTAGTGGATATTTTAGAAGAAAGTGATGATGTGCAAAAAGTTTTTGGTAATTATGAATTATCTGATGCAATTTATGAAACTATGAAGAATGTTTAATATGGACTGTCAAGTTATTGTTCTAGCTGCGGGTAATGGTAGAAGAATGGATTCTACCTTACCAAAAGTAATGCATAAAGTTGGTGGTAGATCGATGATTGATAGAGTGCTAACCAATGCCAAACAAGTGACCAGCGAAGTCATATTAGTCCACTCATTGCAATTAGAAAAATATATTGATCATTATGAAGATATTTGTAAATTTGTATTACAACCAGAACCTCTTGGTACTGCTCATGCAGTGTATAGTGCTCTGGATTTAATTGATGACAATAAAATTGTAGCCGTACTTTACGGAGATAATCCTTTAATTACTGCAGATATTATTAATGATTTACTAGATCATCTAGTTTTAACAAATTCTGCCATAACAACATTGTGCTTTAAGCGAGATGATCCCGGGCAATATGGACGAATAGTTACTGATAAACTAGGAAATTTTTTAAAAATTGTTGAATTTAAACAAGCAACTAGTGAAGAATTAGCTATAACAATTTGTAATTCTGGTATTATGGTTTTTACAGCGGGCATATTAAAAAAATATTTACCTTCTATTTTCTTAGGAGAAATTGATAGGACAAAAGAGTTGTATTTAACGGCACTGGTAAAAATCGCTAAAGATAATGGAGAAAAAGTATCGTATCTTCTATCTTCAGACCACGACATAGTGATTGGAGTAAATACTAAACAGGAACTAGAAGAAGCTAATAGAACTATTGCTAAATTAACCATAGGAACTTAAAAAATGACTAAAAATGAAATATTATCTTACCCGGAAGTAAAAAGTTTGAACAGCGAGTGTAAAAAACTTGTGGTATTGTTACATGGGCTTGGTTCAGATGGCGACGATTTAATAGGATTAGTTCCTTTTATGTCTAAGGAATTACCAGATTGTCACTTTATTGCACCACATGGCGTTGAAAAGTTTGATAATGCACCTTACGGTAGACAATGGTTTAGTCTAAATAATCGTACCCCTGACATAGTAAGGGAATTAGCAACTAAAAATAGTGGCTTAGTTGCTAGCATAATCCAAAAGAAACAAGCAGAACTAAATTTAACTAATAAAGATACCATCATAATTGGTTTTTCACAAGGTACTATGATGGGGCTATATTTAAATTTTATACAAAAAGAACCTTTTAATTGTGTGGTAGGGTTTTCTGGCAAATTAATTGCCCCACAAGAATGTATCAATAAAACTACACCAATTTGCCTGATACATGGCGAATTAGACGATGTGGTTGATATAAGTAGCATGGACGAAATAATAGAATATCTAGAGAAATATGATATTACTTATAGTAATTGTAAAATACCAAATCTTGCACATTCTATTGATGATAAGGGGCTACAATTTGCTGTCAAGTTTATAGTTAACCAGGTTGCTATTTACCCATAGCAAGCAATTGGTGTCTATTAGCAAGGAGCTGCTTTTGTAGCATTGATGCAATCCAGTACAACGTCATTGCAAGAAGCCACTTTAGTGGCGACGAAGCAATCCAGAGAATTAGTCATGCAAAACATGAAAAAAAGCTGGATTGCTTCGACCATTACATGGTCTCGCAATGACGAGTTATAGGTGCATACGTCATTGCGAGGAGCCGCTTTGCGGCGACGCGGCAATCCAAAAAATGGTCAGGAATGGATTGCTTCGTCGGCTTACGCCTCCTTGCAATGACGCTGTAGGCTTTTTTCTACGACTTTTAAACTACCCATTAAATAGTAGGTCAAATCAATGAATATATTTACCAATAAATTATCTGAAACAGATAACGAAATATACCAAATTATTAATGGTGAGAAGAAGCGTCAACATGATTTTATTGAATTGATTGCCTCTGAGAATTTTATAAGCCTGGCGGTATTAGAGGCACAAGGTTCAATTCTGACCAATAAATATGCTGAAGGATATCCAGGAAAACGCTATTATAATGGTTGCATTGAAGTTGATAAAGCTGAGTTTCTAGCTATAGAGCGGGTAAAAACACTATTTAATTGTAAATATGCTAACGTTCAGCCTCATTCCGGCTCTCAGGCTAATCAGGCAGTATTTTTAACCTTATTAAAACCACATGATACTATACTTGGCATGTCGCTAGATACAGGGGGGCATTTGACTCATGGTGCTCCACCTAACTTGTCTGGCAAATGGTTTAACTCAGTATTCTATTCTGTAAATAAGGAGACTTATTTAATTGATTATGCCCAAATAGAGCAGTTGGCAGTGCAACATAAACCTAAATTGATTATAGCTGGCTATTCTGCTCATTCACGGCAATTAGATTTTGCTAAATTTAGGGAGATTGCTGATAGAGTAGGAGCATATTTAGTAGCAGACATTGCTCATATTGCTGGACTTGTTGCGGTAGGTGAACATCCAAGTCCCTTGTCTTATGCTCACGTTGTGACTTCTACTACTCATAAAACCCTGCGTGGTCCACGTGGTGGTCTTATTCTGTCAAATGATGAGGAATTGGGTAAGAAGATAAATCTTGCTTTATTTCCTGGGCTGCAAGGTGGTCCATTAATGCATATTGTTGCAGCAAAAGCAGTAGCATTTTTGGAATGCTTACAACCAGAATATCGCCTTTATATAAAACAGGTTATCAGTAACGCCAAATCTCTTGCTAATAGTCTAATGGCAAGAGGCTATGATATTTTAACTAATGGCACTGATAATCATATAGTATTAGTGGACTTAAGAAAATATGGTATAACTGGTAAAGTGGCAGCAGATTCGCTTGAAAGAGCCGGTATAACTTGTAATAAAAATGCTATACCATTTGATGCCACTTCACCGTTTATTACTTCTGGTATTAGGCTTGGTACTCCAGCATGCACCACTAGAGGATTCAAAGAACAGGAGTTTATAGAAGTTGGTAATATGATTAGCGATGTATTAGATGGGTTGAAAGATAAAAACGATGGGCAAGATAATAGTGATTGTGAGAAGAAAACTTTCCAACAAGTTAAAAAATTAGTAGATAATTTCCCGGTTTACGTTTAAATTATAAACTATAAGTTAACAGGCTATAAGAAATTACCGCTATCCGTTATAATGTTTTAAAAAGGTAAAGTTTATGAAGTTTAATATACTTAGGTTTAATATATTTAGGAATAAATCTAAATTTGATATACAAGCCCCCAATGGTAACTCACATTCTGTAGAGTTGCAAGACACTTCGAGTATAAATAACAATACAACAGCTAAAGATATATAACATTAGAAAAAGCAATCGGATGCTGCACAAGAATGTGTGAATTTTTAAAGTATATTGTTACTCCTGCTGTTCCTAATCCTAGTTATAATTATTCTGTTGATCTTAGTTATTTTATTAATCCTGATGTAGTTAATCCTAATGATACTTATCAGGACATTAATTTAGCAGGAGCTGAAAGTGCTGTGATCGACTAGCAATCCAATCCAGAAAAGTGATTAGAAATGGATTGCTTCGACCATTACATGGTCTCGCAATGACGTATTATGTGCTTCAATCGTCATTGCGAGGAGGTGTGAGCCGACAAAGCAATTCATTTCTAGTCACTTTCTGGATTGCTTCGTCGCTACTAAAGTAGCTCCTCGCAATGACGTTGTAGGTAAATCTAAAACGCATCTATTAGCGAGACCACGCAAGTAGGTCGTGGCCAATCCACATTCATTAGATTGCTACGTCGCCGCTTCCAGAGACTCTGAGCCATGACGTTTTAATTGGTAACTCGCGTTATAGTACCAATATTTTTATCTTTAGCAATATATTAAGTGAATCCTAAAAGTTTGTATTGGTGTTCTACCAAAGCAATGTTTACCTAATAATTTCTTAAGAGGGAAGCTTATGAGTATTAGCATCTCAATGACTAAAACTACGAAAAAATCTGGTGACCCCTACGGGACTTGAACCCGTGTTTTCACCGTGAAAGGGTAACGTCCTAACCACTAGACGAAGGGGCCATAAACTCTTTAGTTCGTCTATTAACTCTTTATTTGCAAGGAGTATATTCGAAAGATTAAGAACTATCAGCGTTCAGTTTATACAGTATCCATGAAATATTGCAAGCATGACTTTATCGTTTCTTTGTCTTTTTTCCCTCAGTAGTTTTATTGAACCTACCAATGTTCTTCACAAATTTTTGTAGTCCATTTAATTCTGTACCATAAGTTTTCGTGTATTCTCTAATCATATTTATATCATCTTTATGTGAGTCATTAAGTACTAAAACTTCCTCAATTATATCTTTTTTATTAAAAGCAATTCTTACTATTTTTTGTTCAATTACTTTTGGTTCAAGCCATGCTCTCTTAGCTAAGGAACGTTGAACATAATACCAAGTATTAGGAGTATAGTTAGGTATAATTGTTGGTGTACCAATTAAATCTTCTACCTCCGATTTGCTAAGCCTTTTTTCTTCAAGCGTAGCTAATAAATTATCATCAACATACTGCCCCCTTGATTCTATAGTTTGACAACTACACAATGTGAGTAATATTGACGAAATAACAAAAGTTCGAATTATAAAAAATTTCATAAAGTTTATGTTTAAAATACCTAGATTTTGTAATAAAAGTATAATATACTGCTCCATCGATTTGACAAATACTTTTTATCATAAAGTGTAATTTTTAAGAGGCTATATGGCAATTCCAAAAAAGAAAACATCAAAATCAAGACGTAATATGAGGCGTTCTCACCTTGCACTTGGTAAAATTAATGTAGTAATAGATTCTCAAACGGGGGAATATAAACTTCCTCATCATATATCTTTAGCTGATGGCACATATAATGGTCGTCAAGTTATTGTCAAGAAACAAGAAGAAGATGAAGAAGTAGCATAAACCAGAATGGCTTGTAAAATTCTTGGGTGTGGAGCCTATTTGCCGGAGCGTATTATTAGTAACTCAGAATTATCATTATCGGTTGATACTAATGATGAATGGATTCGCTCAAGGACTGGTATATTACAAAGACATATCGCGGCTGATGATGAATATACATCACATTTAGCTATTAAAGCAAGTCAAAATGCTATAGATGATGCTGGATTAAAGGCATCATCTATAGATTTGATAATTACCTGCACCACTACTCCGGACAATAGTTTTCCTTCTACCGCCTCTAAGTTACAAGATTATTTTGGGTTTGGTAATGTACCTGCATTTGACCTACAAGCGGTATGTTCGGGCTTTGTATACGGTTTACATGTTGCCGATTCTTTGATGAAATCTAGAAAATATAAAACACTATTATTAGTTGGTGCTGAAAAAATGTCATCTCTAATAGATTGGAGCGATAGAAATACTTGTATTTTATTTGGTGACGGTGCTGGTGCGGTAATTTTGCAATATAGCGATGATAATTCCGGTATAATAGATAGTAATATTTATTCAGATGGTCATTATCATGATATTCTTTACACTAATGGTGGTATAAGTAGCAATGGCAAAAGCGGTAAAATAAAAATGAAAGGGCAGGAAGTTTTTAGACATGCAGTAGAAAAGATGAGTAAAACAGGTGAAGAAATATTGTATAATAATAACTTTACCGCAGAGGATATTAACCATTTTATTCCACATCAGGCAAATGTAAGAATTATAGATGCAGTTGCGAAACGACTAAAGATTAACCCAAGTAAAGTAGTAAAAACGGTTGCAAAACATGCTAATTGTTCCGCTGCTTCAATTCCTTTAGCCCTTGCTTCTCTTAAATCTTATGGTAATATCAAAAGAGGTGATATATTGCTTTTCACGGCTATTGGTGCTGGAGTAACTTGGGGATCAGCTTTAATCAGATGGTAACAACTATGGGGTTAATCCAGGTGGATTTTATGATGGTAAGAGAAAAGAGCCCAGCTTGCGTGTCCTCTATTACTAAAGAAAAAATTGCTTATATGTTAAAAGCTAAATTGGGGCTATCAAGTTTTATATGCGAAGAAATAGTCGATCAAATATTTAGCAATATTCAGCAAATGGCAAGCAAGCAAAGATTGACGTTAGCAGGTTTTGGCAGTTTCTGTACTAGCATAAAAAAACCTAGACCTAGTATAAATTTTCATACAAAAGAGGCTGTGATAATTCCAGAAAAAGAAGTAATACGTTTTATACCAGCTAGAAAATTAAAATTATTAATTAATAAAAATGCAGGATAAAAAATATTATTCTATTGGTGAAGTAACAAAACTTCTAAATATTCACCCTCACCAACTAAGATATCTAGAGTGTGTATCGCCAAACCTATCTATACATAAGATACGTAATAGACGATATTATACAAGCCAGGATATTGAATATTTGAAGCTCTATATGGCAAACAAGAATGTATCGATAGAATTAGAGCACTCTGTTAATCTACTAGATAATCAAATAAATAAGATTGATTGTCTAATCAAAAATTTTTATGATTTATCGTTAACTATCCAGCAAATTCTTTCTAGATTCTGTTGACAAAATTAATGAGATGTATAGCTTCGCTTAAACGTCTATTAGCGAGCAGTAGTGAAACACGACGAAGCAATCCATTTATACCCACCTTCCTGGATTGCTTCGTCGGCTACGCCTTCTCGCAATGACGTTTGAGGTGCATACACGTCTATTAGCGAGACCACGCAAGTAGGTCGTGGCAATCCACATTCATTAGATTGCTTCGTTGCCACAAAGTGGTCCTTAGCAATGACGTCTTGTACTTTTCTGCAATTTTTAAACTGCCGTGGGGGTTATGCGTAAGGTGAATTGCTAATTAACATTATATTTAACTTGATAAGTGTAATCGTACCTTGTTTTAAACCAACGTTTTTAAATTTATAATTATTGTCAAACAACTATAATACTTGACAAAAATAATAGTTTGATTAGTTTTAGTAGTTATAAGAGGCTCCTTCCACGGATACCAAGTAGGTTTGTATAGAGAATTTATAGAAATCAAGAATTTAACAAGAATGTAAAATTTATGTCATATTTGAAATATAAACGGGTCTTGCTAAAAGTTTCTGGCGAAGCCTTAATGGGTGATAAGCAATTTGGTCACGAATATTCTGTAATATTAAGGATTGCTGAGGATATAAAGGAAGCAATAGATCTTGGTGTACAGGTATGTGTGGTTGTAGGTGGTGGTAATATTTATCGTGGCACTAATGCCTCATTTGGTATTGAAAGAGCTGCCGGTGATTATATTGGCATGCTTGGTACAGTAATAAACGCACTTACCTTACAAAATATTATGGAAAGTTTAGGTGTTCATACTAGAGTCCTTTCGGCAATCCCCATGGTAAGCGTTTGTGAGCCTTATATACGTCGTAAAGCAAAAAGACATATAGAAAGAGATAGAGTAGTAATTTTTTCCGGCGGAACTGGTAATCCATTTTGTACTACTGATAGTGCAGGTGTCTTAAGAGCCATTGAAATGAACTGTGATTTATTATTAAAAGGCACTAAAGTTGATGGTGTATATGATTCGGATCCAACAAAAAACCCTAATGCAGTAAAATACTCCACTATCAGCTATACTAATCTTCTAAAAGAGAATTTACAAGTTATGGATATTGCTGCTGTTGCCGTGGCTAGAGAAAATAACTTGCCAATTAAAGTATTTTCAATTAAAGAGAAAAGTAATTTTGCAAAAGTACTGCAAGGAAAAGGTGAGTATACAAAAATTCAAGAAGGTTAATAGGTATGGAAAAAGCAGCTATACATAAAGAGATGCAATCAAAAATGGATAATTCACTTAAGATATTAGATCATGAACTTAAGGGTCTTAGAACTAGTAGGGCTTCAGTTAATTTACTTGACCCGGTATTAGTTGAAGCGTATGGAGATAAAATGCCCTTGTCACAAGTAGCGAGTCTTTCGACCCCAGATGCACGAACTATTACGGTGCAGGTGTGGGATAAATCTATGGTAAAAGCTGTGGAAAAAGCCATTGTTGATGCAAATCTAGGTCTAAATCCCTCATCAGATGGGCAGTTAGTCAGAATCACCATTCCACTACTTACTGAAGAACGTCGTAAAGAGCTTGTTAAATTTGCTTACAAATATGGAGAAAATACTAAAATTGCTTTGCGTAATATAAGAAGGGACGGTAATGAAGATTTAAAAAAGTTAGAAAAAGACAATAGCATAACTAAGGATGAATACCATAATTTTTCAGAAGAAATTCAAAAATTAACTGATGAGTATAGTAATAAGGTAGACTTGCATGTTAAACAAAAAGAACAAGAAATAATGACAGTTTAAGGGACTAACTGTTGCCAGATGAAGATTTTTTGAATCAGTTTTAGAAGCGGGTATCCGCAAAACCGCAAGCAATACGAAAATGTACGTGAGGATTTGAGGCTTACTATTATCCACAAATATTTTGTTAAGGGTACCACCGTCATTGCGAGAAGAAGTAAGCCGACGAAGCAATCCAAGAGAGTGGGTGAAATAGATTGCTTCGTCGCCACCAATAGTGGCTCCTCGCAATGACGTTAGGTTATTTTCTCTATGGATTTTAAATGCCATGTGTAAGGTGAATTAAGTATTAAAGATAAAAAATGATAGTATATCAACAACGGGAGCAAAGAAGCCTAACCATGGAGCAAAAAGAAGCGGTTGGGTTGCTGTCAATTGGGACATTTCTAGAATATTTTGACTTGATGCTCTATATACATATGGCAGTATTTCTTAATGAGTTATTTTTTCCACAAACTGATCCACATAGTGCTAGTATTCTTTCAGTTCTTGCCTTCTGTACTACTTTTGTTTTTAGACCAATTGGTGCTGTACTATTTGGTTGGATAGGCGATAAAGTAGGTCGCAAGGCTACGGTAGTTGTCACAACTTTTATGATGTCATTTTCTTGTTTGGTGATGTTTCTTTTGCCTACTTATGATCAAATTGGTATTATTGCTTCGGTATTAATCACTATTTGTCGGATAGTGCAAGGCATGTCATCCTTAGGAGAAGCAATAGGGGCAACATTATATCTAACGGAAACAACCAATCCACCAATGCAATATCCTGTTGTTGGTGCCATTACAATATTTACGATTCTAGGGGCAGTATTTGCTTTAGGTGTAGCTATGCTTGTCACTTCATATGGTTTTAATTGGCGATATGCTTTTTTATCTGGTGCAGTGATTGCCTTGGTGGGAGTTGTGGTAAGAATACGCCTTAGAGAAACTCCAGAATTTGCTGATGCAACCACAAGATTGCTAAATGCACTTAAAAATTTCGGTTTAGAAAAAAAGTATGTTACTAATCATAAAATGTTAAATGAGAAAATTAATATAAAAACTATATTAGCTTATTTATCAATTGAGTCGACTGGACCGATTATTTTTTATTTTGTATATATGCATTGTGGTACTATACTTAAAACCACCTTTAATTATAATTCTGAACAAATTATTGCTCATAACTTGCTTGTCATAATAGCAGACTTACTTATCAGTATTCTATATACTTATTTGAGTTATAGAATAGATCCTATGAAAATTTTAAAAATGAAATTAGTGATTTTTGCTAGTACTATTATGTTTTTACCGTATTTATTAATTAATATCTCGTCTCCTTTCTATTTATTATTATTGCAGTTTTTTATATTGATGTTTAAGATAGAAACATTTCCAGCGACATCAATATTTTATAAGCAATTTCCTGTATTTAAACGTTTTAGATGTGTTAGTATCTCATGGGCTATGGTAAAGGCAATAATGTTTGTTATTACATCTTTTGGATTAATTTATTTAATAGATTATTTTGGTAACTGGGGAATAGTAATGTTATTTATACCATTCATTGTATTATATGGGTTTGGTCTGTATCATTTTGAAACATTAGAGAGGTTACGTAATAGTTCAATGCGTAGATAAGCATAATTATTTTTATAAAATGACTCCATGCTATTAGTGCAGATATATTTTATGGTATAATATTATTTTAAACAACATTGACTTTAATATTTAGGTATATAATGATTACAAATGAAGAAATACAAAGAATAGCAAAACTTGCTAGGTTTGATTTTAGCCAAGAAGAGCTAAACAATTTTGCTTACCAATTGACTGAAATGATGAATATGATTGACATTTTAAACGATGTAGATTGTAGTAACATTCAACCACTTACTTCAGTTTGTGACATGAACCAAAGAATGCGACATGACCAAGTATTGTATGATGACATCTCTGATGAATTATTTGCTAATTTACCAAGTGATAAGGCAGATATTGCCAAAGAAGTAAAATGTTTTGTAGTGCCAAAAGTAGTGGAGTAAAATATGTCAGAAATTATAAAATTAACCATAACACAAGCCCTGAAGGCTCTAAAAAACAGAGAATTTTCGTGTGTTGAGCTGACTAAAGCTCATATTGAAGAAATGGATAAGCATAAAGAGCTAAATGCCTATATTACTGAAACTACAGATATTGCTTTAGAGAAAGCTAAAATTGCTGATCAAAATTATCATAAGGGAGTAGAAAGATCCTTAGAAGGAATTCCCATCTCTGTAAAAGATCTTTTTTGTACAAAAGGAGTGCTCACTACTGCCGGTTCAAGAATGCTTAGTAACTTTATACCAACATACGAATCTACTGTAAGTAATAAGGTTCAAGATCATGGTACAATAATGCTTGGTAAGACTAATATGGATGAATTTGCCATGGGATCTGCTAATATTACCAGCTATTTCGGTAGTGTTATTAGTCCTTGGAAGGCTGTAGATGCACCTTTCACTCCATTAGTTCCTGGTGGATCCTCTGGAGGGGCATCAGCTTCTGTCAGTGCCTTTTTGGCTATGGCAGCTCTTGGGAGTGATACAGGTGGCTCTGTTCGTCAACCTGCCAGTTATACCGGAATTGTTGGATTCAAACCAACATATGGTAGGTGTTCTAGATATGGTATGGTTGCTTTTGCTAGTTCACTTGACCAAGCTGGAGTGCTTACAAGAACTGTTGAGGATATTGCCTTAATGCTACAAGCCATGATGGGTTTTGATGAGAAAGATTCTACTTCTATAAACTGCGAGGTACCACAACTAAGACCTGCATGTAATGCTAGTGTAAAAAACATGAAGATAGGGATCCCATT
Organism: Rickettsia sp.; assembly: GCA_031254535.1. Classification (GTDB taxonomy): domain Bacteria; phylum Pseudomonadota; class Alphaproteobacteria; order Rickettsiales; family Rickettsiaceae; genus Tisiphia. Next base: position 10,117 of record JAIRUG010000023.1, on the reverse strand, counting down.
TGATATTATGAAACAAGACGGTATACAACTGGATATTATTAAAATGTGGCAGCATGCTATCGATATTCTTAAAAATGATGGGGCAGAAATTATTGATATTTCATTGCCATATTCTAAATATGCTCTAGCTGCATATTATGTGATAGCACCTGCTGAAACCTCATCTAATTTATCAAGATATGATGGTATAAGATATGGTTTTAGGGAAGGAAGTGAGGGAATATCTATTGAAGAAATGTATGAAAAAACGAGGAGTGCTGGTTTTGGTTCTGAAGTTAAAAGGCGTATTATGATTGGTACTTATTTGCTTTCATCTACTCTTATGGATGCTTATTACTTAAAAGCACAAAAAATAAGACGCTTGATTTCAGATGATTTTAAAAAAGCTTTTGGGCAAGTTGAGGCAATAATTCTGCCATCTGCACCATCCGAAGCCTTTAACTTAGGTGAGAAACAAGATAATCCTGTGACAATGTATTTAAACGATCTATTTACTATTCCAGCTAGTCTTGCCGGTCTTCCTTGTTGTTCTGTACCTGCTGCATTATCTTCTAGAGGTTTACCTCTTGGCATGCAAGTAATAGGCAAAGCCCTTGATGAATATAATACTATAAAAGTAGCAGCAGCAATCGAGCGTGGTTCAAAAAATATTAGTTTTATATATTCTAATAAACGGAGTTAATTGGATTATTTACAGAACCTAGAGTTTAGAATGTCAGAGTTACCGATCTTATCAATAAGCATTTTCTTGCCTTTACTAAGTGCATTATATATCCTACTGTTTATTAAACAAAGTAGGTCAGTTAATAAACAAGTTTATGCTATATATGTTGCAGTTTTAAGCTCTATACTGACATTAATATCTACTATTTATTTATTAGTTCAATTTGACAATACATCAAAACTTTATCAGTTTGTCGAACGCTATAATTGGATTCAATCTATAGGGCTTGAATTCCACATCGGGGTTGATGGAATATCAATATTCTTTGTTGTTCTGACAAGCTTTCTAACCCTTATCTGTATTATAGCTAGCCTATTTACCGTCAAAAAATATATCAAAGAATTTTTATTTTGTTTTTTATTAATTGAATCTTTCTGCATTGGGGCTTTTTCCTCAATGAATTTACTATTATTTTACTTGTTTTTTGAAGTAATATTAGTCCCTATGTATATAATTATAGGAATTTGGGGGGGCGAAAATAGAGTTTACGCTGCTGTAAAATTTTTCCTCTATACTTTCTTTGGTTCGGTATTTTTCTTATTATCGCTCATATATATTTATAGCCAAGTTCATAGTTTTAATATGCTTAAGCTAAACGAATTACTACCTTTGCTAGCATTATCGGTGCAGAAAGTTTTATGGTTGGCAATCTTTATAGCCTTGGCGGTAAAAGTGCCTATGATACCATTCCACACTTGGCTTCCTGATACACATGTACAAGCACCAACTGCTGGGTCTGTCATTTTGGCTGGTATATTATTAAAACTTGGAGCATATGGTTTTTTACGTGTATCATTACCAATGTTTTCGAATATATCGAAAGAATTTGCATTTTATGTACTAGTGCTAAGTGTATTTGCTGTAATATATGGTTCACTGGTGGCACTAGCTCAAAGAGACATGAAAAAGATGATAGCTTATTCATCGATAGCTCATATGGGCTACGTTACTGGTGGGATTTTTAGTTTGACAGAAGTGGGAATTAAGGGAGCAATATATCAAATGATTAGTCACGGTGTGGTAGCATCTGCTTTGTTTTTGATAGTTGGTAGTTTATACGATAGATTACATACTAAGGAGATAGACCAATATGGTGGTGTGGCAAATAAAATGCCAATACTTGCTACTTTTTTTATGATTGCCATGCTTGGTTCTATAGGTTTACCAGGTACTAGCGGTTTTATAGGAGAATTCTTAAGCTTAATAGGTATTTATCAAGCTAATGTGGTGGTAGCTATTATAAGTGCTGTTGGTATTATTCTTGGAGCTGTTTATATGCTAAAACTTTACAAAGAAGTAATGCTAGGACAAATTACTAATGATCAGGTTGCAAGCTTTAAAGACCTGTATCTCTATGAGATAGTTGCAATCACACCACTATGTATAGCAATAATTTACTTAGGTTTACTGCCAAATACAATTATCAATATGTTTGATGTGTCAACCCATAAAATTTTGTCACAAGTGTTTCCTGTTGTAAAATAGTTACTTAAATTTAATATTATTATTTTGATGAATAATTTACCTTACGCTGCAAAAAAGTACAAAACGTCATTGCGAGGAGCAGCTTTGCTGCGACGAAGCAATCCAATCCAAAATATGGGGACCATTATTGTTTTAGTCCTTATATTTTAACTCTACAGAATAAGGAGCAACCTTTGAAAATATTTTACCAACTATTGGTATTTTAGTGATAATGGTACTAGCAAAAAAGAAAGAAGGTATCACATTACCTTTAAGCTTTATTTGATGTTTATTAGTATCAATTGTACCTTTCATGGTAAAATCAAAGAATGGTCCAGTAGCTGATGTATCAGTAATATTTATGGTATTACCTACATAACTAAAGCTACCTGTCATGTTATTAAACATGATATCCTTATTATTTAATATAAAACTCATAAAACCTGGGAACGAAACAAATGATACCATTCTAGTTAAAAAAGACATATCGGTAGTAACAAAACGTTTTATGTCAAATGTACCATCTAAGATTGGTATTATTTCACCCTTCTTAACCTCATGTCTTTTTGTATTAAGTGTTAGATTTATAATACCAGACTTCATGTTATTGTACATGCCAATACCTCTAAATAAAGCTCCAGCATTATCACAGGTAATTATCCATTGTTCCATATCTTTTTTTTCTGTAAGTAGCATTTTAAAAGATCTAGTACCAATTTTTGAATCTAAAGAACCAGAAAAGCATTTTATTTTATTACAATCAATTTGTAAATTAAGCTTATCAAGCATTATATTATTTTTTAACTGTACTCTGTTTACATCAACTTTTAAATGAATATTTTTTGGATCCCCTTCTTTTTCTAAGAATTGCATCATATTAGACTTAGACAAATCTAGTTGTTTTCCATGAATTTCGGCTCTCAAGCTATCTTTATCCAAAAGCAACTTTCCTACTAGGTCAGTCGTATCATAAGTAATGATAGGTAAAGTAACATCATATTTAGTATCTTGCAATTTAACCTTACCAACTATTTTAAAGTTATTCTCTCCCGAAAGGTTAAAGTCAATATCACCATTTAGATCATCATATAACTTGCCAGTTAAAACAAGTTTAGCTTCACGGGAAAGATTTTTGTGTATAGATATTTTATCAATATAAAATTCCAAATTCTTGAGGTTAGCATTGGCTTTGGTGAAGCTGATATTATATTGACCTTTCTTATCTTTTTGTTCTTTATATTCAAAATCAAGAACACTACTACCTGAAACTAACTTGAATATACCAAGCTTCTGGTTATTACCCACAATGGTAGTTTTTACTTTTAATAGATGCTGATAATTATCGATATTATATTGGTAAGTAAAATTACTGTTATAGTCATTAATTTTACCTGTACCTATCAAATTTATCTTATCACCATTAAATGTTCCAGTTATTTTTGCATTTTTTAACATGACATTGTCACTAAATGCTTTGCCATTTACTCCAGTTATTATCGTAGAGATGTCGTAAGTATTTTTTATAACTGGACTAATCGGTATTATTATGCCAATTTTTGAATTAGCGGTTCCAGTAATCTTTTTAAGATCGATTCCTTGTTTTTTTACTTTATTGTAATCCTCATCTGAAATAAAATCAATTAGATCGATAACCTGCCCCTTAGCTATGGCACTAACGATAAAATTCGACTTATCCATTCCTTGCCAATCAAAGGTTATTACTCCATCTGAAATAAGGCTATTACTACTATATGCCTTATTTAATATGAACTTAACCGATGTTCCAGATATAGTAATATCAGTATCAATTTTTCTTAAAGCTGGAAAATCTACATCATATTTATACTCAAGATCTACAACATGCAGCTTAGCTTTTAGTAGCGTTTCTAGAGCAATATTTTCCTCTAAATTATTCTTATCAAAATTAAGATCAAATTCCCCATTTCTAATATAACCATCTTTGATATATTCCTGTAAAAATAAAATTACTTGATTATTAGGGATAATTTTCTCGGCAATTTGATAAATCATTATAGGAATATTCTCAACATTACCATTAACTTGAATTATGCTACCATCCAAGATACTATTGAATAATAGATAGGCTTGATCACCAAATGCTAGTTTGCAATTGATTGATTTCTTTGAAGCCATAGAAATTCCACTGTTATAAGAGCAAAATCCTTCACCCTCAGGTAAATTTTTACCATAACTATCGAGTAAAGTAATATTTTTTATAGGACTTAAGTTTAATTGGGTTTCAATCGTATTTTTAAAAAAATCTAAAATATAACTAGCAGATATTTTAGTATCTATTATGGGTTGATTATCTTTAGAGATTAAGGAAAAATTATCTATATTAATAATACTATGAATTAATGGCTTACTTGTTAGATTATCAATAATAAAACTAATCTTGAAATCGGTAATCTCACCTTGGGTGTTATTTGTTAAATCCATAAAGATTTTATCGATTGACAGAATATTATTTCTTATTTGTAAATTACCAACTCGTATTTTCATACCTTTTTTATCGAGGTAGAATTCTATTATCTTCTTAATTGGTTTATCTAAATATCCTTCACTGCTGCTTAATATTAATAAACTTAAAATTACCACAATTGTACAAACTATTATGCTTAGGTTAATAAAAAATCTTTTAATGAACATCATTTTATTATTTAGTATTTGGTCAGTTAATGTATACTTTTACCCAAACGTCATTGCGAGGAGCCACTTTTGTGGCGACGAAGCAATCCAGAAAAGTAACCAAAAATGGATTGCTTCGGAGGCTTACGCCCCCTCGCAATGATATCGGGTTAGATATAGCATCATAGCATAACAAAGTTATTGCACTAAGTATATAAGGATAATTAATGAATATTAAACTTCATGTTATAGGTACTGGTTACGTTGGGCTAGTATCTGGCATAATGATGAGTTACCTAGGACACGACGTTACTTGTTTAGATACTGATATTTGTAAGATCAACCAATTAAAAAAAAATATTTTACCAATTTATGAACCAAAACTAGCTGAATATCTACCTGCATTAGTAAAATCTGGTAAGTTGCGATTTACATCTAGCTATTTGGCTGAATTACAAAATTCACAAGCAGTATTTATTACAGTAGGAACACCACCCCTACCTTCAGGAGAGGCAGATTTAAAATATATATTTACTGCTATCGATAATTTATGCGAATGGATTAAAGATGATTGTTTGATTGTTATAAAATCTACTGTACCTCCGACAACATGTAAGCAAATTATTGATTATTTAAGCAACAAGAATCTTAAATTTTCTGTTGCTTCAAATCCTGAATTTCTTAGAGAAGGTAGTGCTGTAGATGATTTTCTAAACCCTGATAGAATATTAATTGGCACTAATAATAAACAGGCAGAAGATTTACTAAAAGATATCTATCGACCTTTGACTACAAAAAATATACCTCTTGTGACTACTGATTTGGTTACTGCAGAACTTACTAAATATGCCTCAAATGCTTTCTTAGCGACCAAAATTGCTTTTATTAATGAGATGGCAAATTTATGCGAGAAAATTGGGGCAAATACTAAAGAACTGTCTTGTGCTGTTGGATTGGACAAAAGAATAGGTAAAGAATTTTTAAATGTTGGTCCTGGATTTGGTGGTTCATGTTTTCCTAAGGATCTGTTAGCACTTTCACAAATAGCTAAACATTATCAATGTAACTTCCAAATAGTTAACTCTGTTATAAATAGTAATTATCAGAGACCATATGATATGGTGGATAAAGTCCATTATATCATAGGCAACGATTTACATAATAAAATTATTAGTGTATTGGGTCTGACTTTTAAAACTGGTACGGATGATATTAGAAATAGCCCAGCTGTTAAAATTATCGAAATACTAGTTGATAAAGGAGCTAATATTAGAGTTTTTGATCAGGCAGGTATGAATAATGCTAAAAAAGAACTAAAAAATGTATTTTTTGCTGATTCAGCACTTAGTGCATGCAAAAATAGTGATATAATTATAGTGGCTACCGAATGGTCAGAGTTTAAAGATTTAGATTGGTCACTTATTCACCGCCAAGTTAAATCTCCTATAATTATCGATCTCAGGCATATTCTTAATGGAAGTTTGCTACAGGGTCTTGGTTTTAAATATTATTGCATCGGAAGTCCAGATGAAGTTTGATTTCATTCACTTAAGAGTACAAAGCTCATATTCATTTCTTGAAAGTGCTTTAACAATTGATCATATAGTGGAGCTAGCACGATCACACAAAATGCCAGCAATTTGTTTAGCAGATAATGGTAATTTATTTGGCTCACTAGAATTTGCTCTAGCTAGTTGTAAATCAGGAGTACAACCTATAAATGGTGCAATTGTAAACGTTGCTTTTACCGAAAATAGTTTTTGTGAAATTGTGCTTATTGCCAAGGATGAAATTGGTTATAAAAATTTACTGAAGGCTGTTAGTGATAATTTTACTAAAAATGATCGTAAAGTTTGTAATCATATTACTTTTGATGATTTAGTTAAATACCAGGAAGGGCTGATTATTTTGTCCGGTTATACTGATGGTATAATTGGCAAAAGTCTGATTGCTAGGGACGAAGAATTAGCCATTTTTTGGGCAACTAAATTACAAAGCATTTTTGGTGATCGTTTCTATTTTGAGATTATGCGACATAATCTGGCAGTAGAACAATCTATAGAAGAAAATTATATAAAAATAGCCAGTAATCTTGGTATTCCACTAGTTGCTACCAACAAAGTATTGTTTAGCGATGTTAATATGCATGATGCCCATGATGTATTATTATGTATATCTACCGGCGTTAGCAAAGAAGTAGAGGAGCGTAAAAGGGTTAGTACAGAATGTTATTTTAAATCACCAAAAGAAATGTTAGAGCTTTTTAGTGATTTACCTAATGCTGTACAAAATACGATACATTTAGCCCAAAGATGCCATTTTATGGCACATGCTAACCCACCAATGTTGCCAAATTTCTCTAGTTTAAATATTAATGAAATAGATATAATTAAGAAAGAATCGACAACCGGGTTATTATCAAGACTTGATACAAAATTTAACCGAGAAAATATTGCCATAGATAAGCAGGAAGAGGTTAAACAGCAATATTTAATTCGTCTTAATTATGAACTAGATATTATTTGTCGGATGAATTTTGCTGGCTATTTTCTTATAGTTTCTGACTTTATAAAATGGAGCAAGCAACAAGGTATTATGGTAGGACCTGGTAGAGGTTCTGGGGTGGGATCAGTAGTTGCATGGAGTCTTCTAATTACTGATCTTGATCCTCTTAAATTTGGTCTATTATTTGAGCGTTTTTTGAATCCTGAACGTATATCAATGCCAGATTTTGATATTGACTTTTGTCAAGAGCGACGAGGAGAAGTCATTAATTACGTACGTTCTAAATATGGGGATAATAAAGTTGGTCAAATCATCACTTTTGGAAAGATGCAGGCAAAAGCGGTGATCAAAGATGTATCACGAGTTCTTGGCTTACCTTATAAATATGCCGAATATTTAACTGAGCTTGTACCATTTAATGCTGTTTCTCCTGTTACATTAAATCAGGCTATCAAGGAAGTAAAGGAGTTGAATGTAGCAGCACATGGTAAAGGTTTGTATAACTTAGACGGTCAAGAGGAGCTGATAAAACAAGTGTTAGATACATCCTTAGTGCTTGAGGGGCTTAATAGGCATGCTTCTACCCATGCAGCAGGGATAGTTATAGCTGGCAAAGATTTAGTAGAAATATTACCGATTTATAAAGATCTAAATTCGGATATGTTGGTAGTACAATATTCGATGAAATATGCTGAGATTGCTGGTTTAATTAAATTTGATTTTTTAGGTCTACAAACTCTGACTGTCATTACTAAATGTCTAGAACTGCTAAAACAGCAAGGCATAAATATTGATTTTAGTAATATGCTATTTGATGATCAGAAAACTTATGAAATGCTATGTAGTGGTAGAGCTATTGGTGTTTTCCAGTTTGAAAGTAGCGGTATGCAGGATAGTTTAAGGCGTCTTAAACCTGACTCCATCCAAGATATAATAGCGTTAGGAGCATTATATCGTCCTGGTCCGATGGAGAACATCCCAACTTATATTGCTTGTAAGCATGGTTTGCAGCAACCGGATTACTTGCATGAGATGCTTAAACCAATTCTAGAAGAAACTTATGGAGTTATTATATATCAAGAACAGGTCTTAGAAATTGCTAAAGAAATGGGAGGCTATAGTTTAGGTGGAGCAGATATACTTCGTAAAGCTATGGGGAAAAAAATAAAATCCGAAATGGCAGAACAAGAAGAAATTTTTGTTAAAGGGGCAATAGCCAATAATATTTCACGTCAGCAAGCCCAATCCATTTTTACAACGGTGGCTAAATTTGCCAGCTATGGTTTTAATAAAGCACACGCATCAGCTTATGGAGTAATATCTTATCAAACAGCCTATCTGAAAGCCAATTTCCCTGCTGAATTTTTAGTGGCTTGCTTAAATCTTGAATTAAATAACCATGATAAGATTAATCTATTTATTCAAGAAGCCAGAAATAATAATATTGCTATTATTCCTCCTAATATCAATCTTTCCGCTGGTTATTTTAGTATTATACATACGTCCCAAGAAGTCGAAGAACCTAAATCTATAATTTATGCTCTAGCCGCTATTAAAAGTGTTACGGTTGATTTTGGTAAAATATTAGTAGAAGAAAGAGTTAAAAATGGTAATTTTAAAAATATTATAGATGTTATTGAAAGGCTACCTCTTAAATCAATTAATCGGAAATTATTAGAGAATCTTATTAAAGCTGGATGTTTTGATACGTTACATTCTAATCGTAATCAGTTATTATTAAGTGTCTCTAAACTTCTAGCTTATGCCTCTTCCTACCATACCGAAAAAGTTTCTGATCAATTTAGCCTGATTAAGGTAAGTTCAACCAATCAGCAAGTCTTAATTGACGCAGAACCACTGGATAATAATACTGCATCTGGTTATGAATTTGAGGTATTAGGGCTATTTATTACATTACATCCATTATCAAGATATCAAGATTTATTAGCCAGGCTTAATATTTTGACTTCAATTAATCTACAAAATGACTTTCCAAATGGTTCAAGTCAAATAAGGATTGCTGGTGTGATACAAAAAAAAGATTCTCGGATGTCATCTCGCGGCAGGTTTATCACTTTACAACTATCTGATCAATTTGGCATTTTTGAATTGACTATTTATAGCGAAGAAATACTAAAAAATTTCGTTCATTTACTTGATATTCAAAGTTTGGTGGTAGTGAGTTGTGATTTATTTAAAGATGCTGGGGGAACAAGATTAATTGCTAAAAGTTTTGCAACTATTGACGATATAATAAATGAAAAACTATTAGAGATAAAACTCTACCCACAAAATCATTCTGAGTTATGTCAAATAGTCGATTTACTTAAAAAACGCATTAACCCTGAAGGTAATAATATCAGAATAATTTTACTGCTTAAAGTTAGTATAGATAATAACTTTACAGCTAAAATATATTTACCGGAGATTTTGTCTCTGGAAACTGAAGATTTTGAATTTCTCAATCAATTTACGCTATGTTCTGCAAAGCTAGGAGGACTATTAGAGATAACTAATTAATTGCTCTATGTTGCATTAGGAAGATCTGTAAGTGCTGAACCAAACAATATAGAAAGATTTTTCCTATCCACTTTGTTATTATCAGAGAAATTATCAATAGTGGTGTCAATCATATCTTTAAAAAGAGATACTGAGTGGGACCGTTGAAAGATAAAAATTTGCTCTAATTTCAAGAAAAAGAAACAAAATCTTTTGTCTAAAAAATTACAAAAAAAATCATCAACTCTAATATTTTTAAAAGATTGCAATTTTTTT